>DATCWZ010000769.1:0-12023 GCA_036566065.1 Streptomyces sp.
GCGGGGCCGGCGTGCGCCGCGCACGGGCCGGACGGCACCGGGTCCGCGGCGGCGACGGCGGCGGTCGCGGGGTTGGGGGTGGGACTCACGGTCGTCATGCCGTCTCCCTTCTTCTCGTACGGGGGATCACCGGTCAGCACATCCCCGCGGGTACGGAGGTTCCGCACCGGTTGCGGGTGAACGTGTTGCCCGTCCCGGTGGTGTCCTGGTTGGCCAGGTCCGCCGGCTTGTTGCCCATCACCTCGTTGTCGCTGACAGAGTTGTTCGTGTTGAGCGCGCCGACGAAGCTCTTGAACAGCACGATCCCGCCGGAGAGCGGGGTCGCGCCCACGTTGCCGCGGATGAGATTCGAGCGCACGACCGTCTTCTCACTGCCGGTGAGGACGATGCCGGAGCCCTGGATGGCCGAGAGCCGCGCGGTCGCGGCGCAGAACTTGTTGTTCTCGAAGATCCGGTTCTCGCTGATGGTCATCGCGCCCGCGGTCGGCTTGGACTCGTCGCCCACCACGAAGACGCCGCTGCAGTTGCGGGTCATCGTGTTGTCCCGGATCGACATGTTCCTGACCCGCCGGGCCGTGACGCCGATCCGGTTCCCGGTCAGGATGTTGCTCGCGATGACGGTGCCAAAGGTGTCGGTGGCCGCGCCCTCTGTGTCGACCGTGTTCGCGATGAAGATCCCGGCGTCACCGTTGTTGGTGGCGATGTTGTGCTGGAAGTCGCCCCGGGTGGACCGTTCCTGGGCGATGCCCCACGTGCCGTTGGCGCGCGTGGTGACCCTGCGGACGGTCAGCCCGTCGGTGAGGGAGGCCCAGATGCCGTTCTTCTTGAAACCCGAGACGGTCAGCGAGCGGATGTGGACGTCCCTGACGGGATGGGCGGCCGTGCCGATGACGCAGATGCCGTTACCGCCCTGCGCACAGGCGTTGGCCGCCTTGGCGGCCTTGGTGGTGGTGGCGGGCATGATCACGGTCCGGCCCCGGCCCCCGGTGCCCAGCAGGGTCAGACCTGTGGTGGTGATCAGGACGCTCTCGCGGTACGTACCGGGCAGCACGAGGACGGTGTCGCCGGTCTTCGAGGCGTTCACCGCCTTCTGGATGGACTGGCCGGGGTGGACGACATGGACGCGCGCGGTAGCCGCGGGGACGGGGGCGTGCGCGGATGCGGGGACGGCGGCGGCGCCGAGACCTGTGGCCGTGGCGGCCGCGATGCTTACCAGGCAGTTGATGTGTCTTTTCCTCATGAGCCGAAGCTAGGGGCGATCTCCGGACCGCGCCACGCACGGTGAGCATATGAACACATTGAGCGCCTGAATGGCTTACTGCCCTTAAGTCCCACCGGCCGATCGGACGGGTGTGTGTACGTAATGCCCGGCTGATACGCCCCCGGGGCGGCCGCGACCGGTGAGGGGGGGGACGGCGCGGGAAACCCGTAACCCCGGACGCCGGGCGCGACAGCCCGCCCGCACGGCCCGCCGGTGCCAACACCCCTGCACGCAAGCAGAGTTGAAGAACGCAGATGGTACGGACTCTGGATCGCGCCGACCGGTCGGCGTACGACTGTGCCTGCATGTGCGACACCGCCCACCGGATCTCCGCGCCTCGGCCGTGCCCTTGGCCGGCTCCCACCTTCTCGTACGACTCACCGGGCCCGGCGGCCGTCGTCCGGTGCCGCCCGGGTCACCCGTCCGGCCCGGCTCCGTGACGTGAGCCGGGACACGTACCATGTCCCCATGTCCTTCCTCCGCCGCCGCAGTGCCGCCACTCCCGCGGGCCCGGACTTCGACGTCCTGGCCATGGACCCGGGGGACTGGCCCGGAAACCTCGGCGCCGGTCTGCTCCCCGCCCCCGACGGGAGCTGCCAGGGCGTATTCCTTCGCTACGACCTGTTCGGCGGCCGCGGCCCCGCCATGATCATCGGCAATCTCCCGGAGGGCTCGCCCGCCCGGGAGACCGACGAGGGCCAGGTCCCCTTCGAGGTCGCCCAACTGCTGCTCGCCCTGGAGAACGACGAGCCGGTCGAGGTGACCGGCAGCGAGGACACCCCGGTCATGCAGGGCGACAATCTGCTGATCGTGCGCCGGGTCAAGCTGTCCGAGACCCGCATCTCCTGCGTCCAGTTCGACCGCAGCGACGGCGTACTCGTCACCATCGCCAGTTGGGACCGGCCGATCACCGACGATGTGTACGCACTCCTGAAGCCGCTGCCCGCGGAGTTGTTCCAGCAGGGCTGAATCGGCCCGCCGATCGCCCCGGCTCCGTGCCGGGGCTCTACACACCACTCGCCGACAACTGCGTCATCAGCCGCGTCACCCTCGCCGCCGAGGTGCCCAGCCCTGATGTGTTGAGCCCCGAGGGGCCGCCGCCCAGGTGCCACGGGGCGCCGGTGCCGCCCCGCAGATCCTCTTCGCGGTAGCGCCGGCACCCCCGGTGCCAGATCAGGATGCCCGCGATCCAGTGCCGCAGCTCCAGGGCGTACCCCGACACCATCTCCCTCGCCTCCGCGTCCAGCTCGAAGTCGTCGTACAGCGCGGGAAGTTCCACCTCGATGACGTGCAGGAACTGCCGCAGCCGTGACTTCATCAGGTCGTGCACGATCGCGACCCCGGTCGGATAGTCCGTGCCGAAGAAGTTCTGCACGACCAGGACGCCGTTGTGCACCTCACCCTCGTACTCGATCTCCTTCTGGTACGAGAACAGGTCGTTGAGCAGGCACGCGTAGTCCGCCGCCGAGTTCTCCAGGGACCGCAGCGTGCCACTGCGGTAGACGGCGTCGGGAACCTTCCTGCCGTGACCCAGCCGGGACAGGCTCATCGTCAGATCCGAGCCGAACGTCGCCCGGCGCATCTCGATGTAGTCGACCGGGTCCGGAATCCGGTTCTGCGCCTGGTTCGCCAGCTCCCACAGCCAGCTCGCCGTCATCGACTCGATCGAGTCCCGGAACGTGCGGCGCGCGCCCTCGTCCATCGGGGCCGCGGTCCGCCGCCAGAGATCGGCCAGGCCGCGCTCCAGCGCGTTGGCCGGCTCGGGGGTGGCGGACCCGTACAGCGGCATGAAGAGTGACAACCGTTCATTGGCCAACCGTGCTCCCGCCAGGTCACGGACCCGGCCGTGCACCACGGGAAACCAGTCGTCCCCGTACGTCCCCCAGGTCAGCCACCCGGACGAGAGGTCCAGCTCGTCCGGGGTGGCATCGGGCTGCAGCCCAGCCGCGCACAGCGGCAGATCGATCGCGATCAGCCGCTCCTCGTCCCAGATGTGGGAACCGGGCACGCCCGGCTGCGCCTCCAGAATGCCCATCCGGCGCGCCCAGTCCACGATCCGTACCCGCGCACCGCCCAGATGCGGGCTCAGCGTGGTGCCGAACGGCAGATCGAGGTCCGGCACGATCGAGGGACCCACATGCTGGTACGGCACACGCGACAGGCTGCGCAGCCGCGCCGACTCCGACCGGGGGGTGAACCGGAGGGAAGCGGCGGACATTCCGAAGCCCGGCACCGACTGTGCCGCACCGCCGCCGTTCATGTAGCGGCTGGAGCGCATGTGCCACTCGTGGCCGCCGGACTGCCAGTCCTGCAGGCCCTTGACATAGGCGAGCACCGAGGCGGTCTCCGCCGGATCGAGCCCCTTCTCCGCACAGAGCGGGCCGAGTTCGGTGAGGACCGTGTTCTCGAACTGCTGGAGCCTTGAAGTCAGCAGATCATTGACCGCGTCCGCGGCCTCCTGAGTGGAGCAGCCGAGGAACTTCTCCAGGACCAGCACACCGTTGCTGTTCTCACCCTCGTCCTCGACCTCACGCTGGTACGAGAACAGGTCGTTGCGCAGATGCACCCCGTCGGCGAAGGCATCCCGCAGTACCCGCAGCGCACGCGCGTCGGCCACCGACGCGGGGACCTCGGCGTTCGCCGCGTACTCCACCAGCCCGGCCGACCACGGGGCGCCGCCCACCTTGCGACGCATCTCGATGTACTCGACGGGGTTCGCGATCCGCCCTTCGTTGATATTGGCGAGCTCCCACATGGACTCGTTGAGCAGGTTCTTCGTGGACTCGGCGAACCGGGCACGCCAGGCGTCCGACATGGCGGGCACGGTCCGCGCCCACAGATCGGCGAGACCCGCCTCGACCGGATTGGCCGGCTCGGGAGTCGCCGCACCCCGCTCCATCGGCATGAACGCCGGCAGCCGGTCCAGATAGCGCTTGGCACCCTTGCGATCGGGCGTGCGCTTGAACAGTTCGAGGAAGTGGTCGTCGAAGAAGAAGACCCACACATACCAGTCGGTGACGAGCGAAAGGGCTTCGGGCGAACAGTCGGGATGCGTGTACGCGCACAGCAACGCGTAGTCATGAGCGTCGAGGTCCTCCCCCTCCCAGATGCCCGAACCCTCCAGCATCCCCATCCCGCGCGCCCACTCCTTCGTGTGACGCCGGGCCTCCTCGACGTGGGGACTGAGCCGGGCCGGATACGGAACGTAGAAGTCCGGCAATGAGAAGGGCTGTGCCATGTGCGTCCGGCCTTTCCAAGAGCTCCGCGCACTCACCGCGCGGACCGGTCATTCCGCGCAAGCCCTACCCTTCGCCCATCCGGGGCACGCACCCTGCCAAATAGTCACACAACTCCGGGCGTGTCGGCCGTGCGCACTCTTGACGCACCATCACCCGTGGTCACAGAGTGTGCGCCGATGACGTAACGCCGGATCACCCCCGCCGATGCGATGCGCCGGGATCGCATCAGGCACCACTCCGATACGCCCAGCCCCAGGAAGGGTTGTCATGACGTCCAGGCACAGGACAAGACTCGCGCTCGCACTGACCGCCGCGGGAGCGCTGAGTATCGCACTGCTCACACCGGCGGGCCAGGCCGGAGCCGACGAGGTGCGGCCCGACTGCCCGCGCACGCTCGCGTGCGACTGGGTACCGGCGGCCTACCAGCAGACCGGCGACCCGGCCGACAAGGACACGTACGGCAACTACGACACGGCGGACCGGCCCCACAGCAACAAGATCAAATTCATTGTCCTGCACGACACCGAAGTCGACTTCGACACCACACTCAAGATCTTCCAGAACCCGCTGAACCAGACCTCCGCCCACTATGTGGTGCGCTCGTCGGACGGCCACGTCACCCAGATGGTGAAGAACAAGGACATCGCCTGGCAGGCGGGCAACTGGTACGTCAACACCCACTCCATCGGCATCGAGCAGGAAGGCTTCGCCGCCGATGGAGCCGCGTGGTATACCCCGGCGATGTACCGCTCGACCGCCCGTCTCGTACGGCACCTCGCGGCGGAGTACCACATCCCGCTGGACCGGCAGCACATCATCGGGCACGACGGCGTCCCGCCCACCAGCGCCGCCGGTACCAGGAACATGCACTGGGACCCGGGCCCCTACTGGGACTGGAACCGCTTCATGGCACTCCTCGGCAAGCCCACCGTGCCGACCGCGCACCGGAGCAGCGAACTGGTCACCATCAATCCGCGCTTCGCCGGGAACGAGCAGGCGTTCCGCGACTGCGAGAAGGGCGTCGACCTCCCGGTCCAGGGCAGCAGCGCAGTACCGCTGTACACCGAGCCCTCGGCCGACGCACCGCTGTTCTCCGACCCGGGCCTGCATCCCGACGGCTCGCCCGGAACCAACTGCGCAGCCGACTGGGGCAGCAAGATCAGCGCCACCCAGCGGGCGGTGGTGGCGGACCGGGCCCCGGGCTGGACCGCGATCTGGTGGTACGGCCAGAAGGCATGGTTCCGCAGCCGGGCAGGAGTCCGGGTCACCACACCCACCGCCGGCTATGTCGTCAGGCCCAAGGACGGCAGGACCGACATCCCGGTCTACGGAGTGGCCTACCCGGACAAGACGGAGTATCCGGCGGACTTCGTCAAGCCCACCGTGGGCACCCCGCTGGTCTACACGATCAAGGCGGGCCAGTCGTTCCCGGGCGGCGGTGTCGCACCCACCGGGTACTACTACGCACCGACGATCGACGCCTCGAAGCCGTACGACCACACGTACTTCAGCGGCGGACAGACTTATGTGACCGTCCAGATCGGGCACCGCATCGCGTTCGTCAAGACCTCGGACGTCGACGTGGTCCGGGTCAGGTAGCACTGCGCGCTGCGGAAACGGCGTGTCGGCGCCGGTTCCGCAGCGCACCTCCCCTTCGAACGGGGGCTCATGGTCAGCGCGTGCCGACCGCGGCACGCACGGCCCGGCGCGCCAGCGCGCAGTCGTCGTGCAGCCTGCGCAGCAGCAGTCGCTGCTCCTCGCCGGGGGAGATCGCCCCAGGGCGGGCCTGGCCACCCCTCGAGGGCGCTCCGTCCCGCATGGCGCGGTGGACAGCCGTCTCGTACGTCCGGATCTCCCGCGTCAGTACGAGCATGAGGTTCACCAGGAACGCGTCCCGCGCCGCCGGGCCCGACGCCTGGGCGAGCTGGCTGATCTGACGCCGCGCCACCGGCGCGTCACCCAGCACAGTCCACAGGGTCGCCAGGTCATACCCCGGCAGGTACCAGCCCGCGTGTTCCCAGTCGACCAGTACGGGTCCGGTGGGCGGCAGCAGGATGTTGGACAGCAGTGCGTCCCCGTGGCAGAACTGGCCCATGCTTTGCCGGCCGCCCGCGTGGGCCAGGCCGTGCAACAGCTTCTGCAGATCCCCCAGATCGCGGTCCGTGAAGAACCCCAGCTCGTGATAGCGGGCGATCCGTGACGCGTAATCGAGGGGCGCCTCGAACAGACCCGCCGACGGACGCCAGGCATTGATCCTGCTGATCGCGCCGAGCGCCGCCCGCACATCGGCGCGCGGCGGTGCGTCCGCCGGGTGTCTCGTCAGCGCCGCGACCCTGCCGGGCATCCGCTCGATCACCAGGGTGCAGTTCTCCGGGTCGGCGGCGACGAGCCGCGGTACCCGTACGGGTGGACGGTGCCGGACGAAGGCCCGGTACGCAGCTATTTCGTGCCGGAACCGTTCGGTCCAGACGGGGGAGTGGTCCAGTAAGCACTTGGCCACCGCGGTGGCCCGTCCGGTCGTGCCGACGATCAGCACCGACCGTCCGCTGCGGCGCAGCACCTGGACCGGGTTGAACTCCGGACAGATGCGGTGCACCGAGGCGATGACCATCCTCAGTTGCGCGCCCTGCGGGCCGGACAGATCGAGTCTGCCGCTGAGCGGTTGGGTACCCGGCCCCGCCGCCCGCCGGGTCCGACCCAGGACGGACGCCGGAGCGGCGGCGTGGGGGTCGAGATACGGCCCGCCCGTCCCCAGAGGACGGAACGGCCGGGGCGGGGCGGACACGGAGGACGATGCTGTGTACATGGGCGAAACAGATCCCTTCGCGCGCCGACAAGTTGCGTACGCCGCCCCGGCCGGCGGCCGTTCGACACCCTGGGGAGTACCTGGGGCTGCCGGGCGGGGTGGCGCTTTCCTACCTGACACCGGGCCGCGGGTGGCAGACCATCTGGCGCACCCTGGCGAACCCTGGCGAATAGTCGACCCGCATCTGACAGCGGGTTAGTGTCAAGTCAGCCGAGAACCTGGGGGCTTGACGTGACCGGAGAAGCCAACACGCGCCTGTCTGACCTGTTCGGCCTGGCCGGCTGGTCCAAGGGCGAGCTCGCGAGAATGGTGAACCGGCAGGCGGCGGCCATGGGCCACCTCCAGCTGGCGACCGATACCTCGAGGGTCAGGCGCTGGATCGACAAGGGGGAGTCCCCCCGCGATCCCGTGCCCGAAGTGCTGGCGGCTCTGTTCACCGAGCGGCTCGGCCGTGTCGTGACCATTGAGGACCTCGGGTTCGGCCGGCGCGGGCGTGCGGGGAAACGGCGTGACGCCGGGACGGAGAAGAATCCCGACGGACTGCCGTGGGCGCCCGAACGGACGGCAGCGGTCCTCACCGAATTCACGGGAATGGACCTCATGCTCAACCGACGCGGCTTGGTGAGCGCGGGCGCCGCGCTCGCCGCTGGCTCAGCACTCACCGGTGCCATGCACGACTGGTTGCACACCGACCCCGCTACGGCGGCCCACACCACCCGTACCGACGATTCGCTGTTCGCGGAGGCCGGTTTCGACCGGTACGAGGCCGCACCCATCGGCTCCGAGGAGATCGAGGCGCTCGAGCGCTCGGTGGAGGTGTTCCGCGCCTGGGACGCCTCCCGGGGCGGCGGACTCCAGCGCAAGGCGGTCGTCGGCCAGCTCAACGAGGTGGGCGGCATGCTCGCCTACCGCCACCCCGACCATCTCCAGCGGCGCTTGTGGGGCGTCGCGGCCAATCTCGCCGTGCTCGCGGGCTGGATGTCCCACGACGTCGGCCTCGAACCCACCGCCCAGAAGTACTTTGTCATCGCGGCCCACGCGGCACGCGAGGGCGGCGACCGTCCGAGGGCCGGCGAGGCGCTCTCCCGGGCGGCGCGCCAGATGGTCCATCTGGGCCGTCCCGATGACGCCCTGGACCTGATGAAGCTCGCCAAATCCGGTTCGGGCGACGCGACCCTGCCCCGTACCCGGGCCATGCTGTACACCATCGAGGCATGGGCACAGGCGTCCATGGGCCGTGGCCAGGCCATGCGGCGCACCCTGGGCGAGGCCGAGGAACTCTTCGTATCCGACAAGGGTGATGTGCCGCCGCCGAGCTGGATGCAGATGTTCGACGAGGCGGATATGCACGGTATGCAGGCCCTGGCCTTCCGTACGCTCGCCGAGCACGACCCGTCGGCAGCGGTCACGGCCCAGCGGCACGCCAAGCAGGCACTGGAGCTGCGGATCAACGGGCGCCAGCGGTCCAAGATCTTCGACTACATCTCGCTCGCGTCGGCCTGCTTCATCGCCGACGACCCCGAGCAGGCCGACCGGTACGCGCGGCTGGCCCTGGTGTCGATGGGGGAGACCTCCTCGCACCGCACCTGGGACCGGCTGCGCGAGATGTACCGGCTCACCGGTCAGTTCGCGGGGTACGCCAAGATCGAGGACCTGCGCGAAGAGATCGAATTCGCCCTTCCCAAGAATGCGGCGTTCACCAAACCCGGGATGGGTAAACCCGGGATCGGCAAACCCAGGGATCCCCTGATCTGATTCCGGAAGCCCCCGCTTCGGGCGCCTCATCCCCCGATGCGGGCGGCCAGCACACAGGCGTCGTCCGGCCGCTCGGCAGTCCCGAACTCCTCGACGACGCACCGTACGCAGTCCTGCGCGGTGCGGGCCTGCGCGAACCGTGGTGCGAGATCCAGCAGCGCTTCGGGGCCGACACTCCGGCCGCCGCGCCGGATCAGCCCCTCGGTGTGCAGAAGCAGCATGTCGCCGGGCAGCAGGGCCGCTTGGCCCTGCTTGTAGACGGCTCCGGACGCGGCACCGAGCAGCACCCCGTCCGGCCGGGGCAGCGGGCGTCCCACTCCGTCGCGGAACAGCAGCGGCGCGGGGTGGCCCGCCTGTGCCCAGGTGAGGGTGCTGGTCGCGGGGTCGAAGCGGCAGCACACCGCGCCGCCGATGGCGGGCTGCACCGGGGAGGTGAGCAACTGGTTCAGATGGCCCATCAGGGGGCCGGGTTCGAGACCCGCCATCGCCATGCCGCGTACCGCTCCCAGCAGCATGGCCATGGCGGAGGTCGCGGGGACACCGTGGCCGGTCAGATCGCCGACGGTGAGCAGAGTCCTGCCGTCCGGCAGTTCAAGCGCGTCGTACCAGTCGCCGCCGATCAGCTCGCTCGACCCGGCGGGCAGGTAGCGGGCCGCGATGTCCAGCCTGCCGGGCTCCTGGCCGCCGGACCGGAGCGGACCGCGCCACGGGGGCAGGACCGCCTCCTGGAGCTCGACGGCCACCCGGTGCCGGTTCTGTTTCAGGTGCTGTGTGTGGAGTACGGAGTTGTGTGTCCGGCCCACGAGGTGCTGGCTGCGCCGGAGTTCGCTGACATCGCGGACGACCGCCCACATGGAGGCGGTGCGGCCCTCCGTGTCCAGGACGGGTTCGCCCATCATGTGCAGGGTCCGCATCCGGCCGTCGGGACGCAGGATGCGGAATTCGCCGTCCATCGGTTTGCCGTCGATCAGGCAGTTGGTCACCATCGACGTCAGCAGCGGCTGGTCCTCGACGAGCAGTACGGAGGGCAGTTCGTCCAGCGACATCGGTCCCGCGCCGGGCGCCCGGCCGAATATCCGGTACAGCTCGTCCGACCAGTCGGCCTCGTCGGTCAGCAAATTCCATTCGGCGCTGCCAACCCGGTTGAGCAGGGAGCCCGGCCGCGGCTCGGGCGCCACCGCGGCTTCCGTGGTGTCTTCGGGCGGCCCGCCCAGCCCCTCCTTGAGCTGCCCGAGATGCCGGCCCAGGTCATCGAGATGGTGGACCGCGAGGTCACAGAGCGCACGCTGCCAGCGGACCTGGGGGTCATCCTCGTCGGTGACCGCCGCATCCCGCCGTACGGCGTCCATGTCGCCGCGCAGCCGCAGGGTACGGCTGATGAGCGCGTCGACTGCTTCTCGCTCGGGAGGCTGTGGGGCGGGGCGGTCCGCGAACAGATGGGACGGCATCTCGTACTCCGATACAGGCGCGGCACGGCCGGTTCGTGGGGGGTGGACCGAGCACGACTGTGGCACAGGCCGCGAGGGCCCGTAAGGGATTTTGCAATACTCGATACGTTGTTGCTTCCGGCATATGTCACAGGCTGGGTGGAGCGGGGGTTTGTCGAACATACTTACTTCTATTGGGCAGTTGACGCCATTTCCCATTGCAGGCGGCGGCGCGGCCCCCGTGGGACCGGGGTCCGTCCGTCGACCGGGACCGCTGCGTTGACGGATGACCGCCGCGATCCGCACCGCGTGGGGCCCGGCCGATTCCCGGGAACGGCGTGTGATGGTTTAAGGTTCACCTATGCGGGGAAGGTCGTGGGGCCCTCCGCCGACAGGCGGCCACCCTTCGTGCCCGCGCACAGACCGCCCCGGCTGGATTCCCCCGATCCGGCCGGGGCTCTGTTCTTCCCCGGGAGCGGCTCAGGCGGTCCCGATGAGATCCGACGCGTAGTGCTCGATGGCCGGACGGTACCGGCGTACATGAGGATCGTCGCTGGTCGAGGCGACGAGCCGGAGCAGGATCTGCATCGCCTCGTGGTGCTCCCCGATGTTGAACAGGGCCATCGACAGAAAGGTCCGCAGCGCGCCGTCGTCCGGGAACTCGGCCAGGCCCCTGCGGAGCGTCTCGACGGCCTGCCCGTATCTGCCCAGCACCCGGTACGTACTCCCGAGTCCGACGAACGCGCCGCGGCGGTCCTCCTCCACCAGCCCGCCCTGCTGCAGGCTCCGCTCGTAGTACGGCACGGCTTCGGTCTCCAGGCCCAGCACATCGTGCACCCAGGCGGTCTGATAGGCCACGTCGGGGGCGTCGGGATAGGCCCTGGTCAGGGAGAGCAGCCGCTCCCTTGCCTGTCCGGGGTCGCCCTGCTCGCGCAGGTGAACGGCCTCGGCCAGCAGCTCGTCCTTGTCGGGTGAGTTCATACGCACATCGTCGCAGGCCGCAGTGGCCGGAACGGGCCACCCCGACCGGACTCCGGGTGTGCCGCTGGTGGCCGGGGGCACCCGATTCCCCATGACAACAGAGGCGGACCGCCGCGCACGGCGCGGGAACCTGGGAAGAGTTCTCCTGCGTGCGGCAGCACTGACTGTCGCTTTTCTGGGCCTCGTGGCCTTCTCCGTCGTACTGGCCAAGGTGACTCTGACGCCCTCACCGGCCTCGCAGGACCTCGTCGTATCGAACCTCCGGCCCGGAAGGTCGTTACGGCAGTATGCCGAGGACTACACCTTCCTCGCCGCCTGCAAACAGGCCGGCGGAAACCTGCTGCTGGGCGCACCGTTCGGCGTTATGCTGCCGATCCTGATGCCGCGCAGACTGCGGATGATCCGCATGGTCCTGCTGACGGCCCTGATCATGGTGGTCATCGAGCTGACCCAGGGAGCCCTGGTCGAGGGACGGGCTTTCGACATCGACGACGTGATTCTCAATACGACGGGTGCGCTGCTGGGCTACGCCCTGGTGGGGCGACGGCTGAGCC
>DATCWZ010000474.1:0-5502 GCA_036566065.1 Streptomyces sp.
TCAGGCCGATGGAGAAGGCGGACCCGGTGAGGTCGTAGACCTGGAGCGATACGGCGAGCGAGGTCATCCCCTGCCCGACCCAGGAAACGGTCTGGCCGTACCAGAGCCGCCGGTAGTCGGGCGAGGTCCGCAGGGGGGTCAAATCGGCGAGTATGCGTATGCGGGGTACAGGTGGTTCGGCCGTTTCGGTCACAAAGGATCGTAACGACCGCGGTCCATGCCCTCGGCCCGGCCGAAATCATTTGTGTACACATGGTCCGCACGGTACATTGCAAGCATGAGTGAGCTGCCTGTCGAGTCGATCCGGAATGTCCGCGAACACCTGGCCGACGTCGTCGACCGGGCTGATCGCGACGAGACCCCGACCTACATCACCCGGCGCGGGAAAAAGGTCGCAGCCATCGTGCCCATAGAATTCGTAGACGCCTACTACGCCGCCATGCGACGTGATCTCGAACAGTTCGCGGCCACCAACCCCAGCGACGATCCGAGCTCCCTGACCGCCCTGATCACGGAGACTCTGGACCGCCCCGCATGACTGCCAAGTACCACACCGTCTTCACTGACCAGGCAAAACGGCAACTACGTGTCATCGACCGAGACTTCGCTCTGGCCATCCTGCACAAGCTCACCCAGCTGTCGGACGACCCATACGGCTACGGAACCACTGAGTTGGTCGGCGCGAACGGCAGACGCCGCCTGCGCGTAGGCGACTACCGGGTTATCTACACCGTGCATAACGACCAGCTACTCGTGGAGGTCGTGAAGGTCGGCCATCGCTCCCGCGTCTACGACTGACAACCGACGGCCTCCGAGCGTGCTGGACGTGCCGCTTGGGCAGTAAGACCGCGAACGGCTTTCACGTGGCTGCCCGGTCCGATGCACGGGGTTCGGTGTGGCGTCAGAGCCGTGGAACCGCACCGAACCCCATGTTTCAGGTCAGGAACCGTCGATCAGTTTCTGTACCTCGGGTGGGAACTCCGAGTCTTCGGGGCGAACGGCGAAGAGCCCGGCTGTCTCCGGCGTGTCCCCCACGGCGATGGCGACCTCGGGAGAAATACCGTCCACCTCGTAGGCAGTGCCCGTCACACCTGCCGGCTCCTCGCTCTTGTCCCGGCCGGTGTCCAGGCAGGGTGGTTCGGTGGCGACTCCGAGCTTCTTCCCAAGTGTGAATTTCACCTTCCCCGTACTTTGATACGTAGTGTCCTGGTAGGTGTACCGAGCGACGCAGGACGCTCCGGCGCTACCACTGTCGGCCGTGCACGCGGCCATCGGCGTCACAATGACCGCCGCCACCAGCAAGCCGGCAGATCGCCTGGTCCAACTCATACGTGTCCCCCCTCAGAAGATGCGGCAAAGAAGACGAGTGCTTCACGGGAACGAGATCGCGCCCGTGTGAGGCTCTCGTGTTCGGATCTTCGACGTCGATACCTCGGATCAGGTTCCCTGACCGCACGTTTTCTTTGACCGAGGGGCGATCCTGCGGCCTGGGGCAGGCGGCAGGATCAGACTCTCCCAGGCCGTATACATTAAGTCATGTATATTGATATCAGTCGCCGTATACATCAGGGAGGCCCTAATGAGCCGTACGGTCATCGATCTCGACGACGAGGCCCTGGCAGCAGCAGCCATAGAGCTTGGTACGACCACCAAGCGAGACACCATCAATACGGCCCTGCGTGAGGTCACGGCACGCTACCGGCGGCTGCGCGCACTCGAAGAGGCCCGCCAACTGGCCGCAGACGGCGCGCTGGACCTGGACATCCTCCTGGACAAGCGCCGCTACCGGCCCACCGGCGAGGCTGAGCGCCGTCCCGGCCTTGGAGCCGGGGTCGACGAGTGAGCATCGCAAGCTATCTCATCGACACCTCCGCCCTGGCCCGCGTCCTCCTCGGGCAGAGCACCGCGGACTGGAGCGACAAGATCGCAGCGGGCCTCGTGGCGATCTGCGACATCACCGAACTCGAGGTTCTTTACTCAGCGCGTTCGGCCACTGACCGAGATCGCCTGAAACAGGCTTTCGACATCCACTACACGTGGTGCCCCATGCCGGACGGCATCTACCGGCGCGCGCATGCCGTCCAGGAACAGATGACAGCCAAGGGTGAACACCGCAGCGCAGGCCCGATCGATCTCCTCGTGGCCGCCGTCGCCGAGGCAGCGGGCCTGACCCTGCTCCACTACGACCGGGATTTCGAGACCATCGCACGAACCACCGGGCAGCCGGTCCGCATAATCGACCTGAGGTCATAGGAAGCGATCACGCGTCAGCGCAGCGAGATGTCCTCGCCGATCGACCGGGTGCGCGCCAGGGAGACCACCAGGGCAGCGGCGGCGGCGTCCTGTACGGCGACGCCCACCGACTTGTAGAGGGTGATCTGCTCCGGCGAGGTGCGTCCGGGCCTGGTTCCGGCGATGATCTCGCCCAGCTCCGCGTGGACGTGATCAGCCGTGATGACACCGCGGCTGATCGGCACGAGCAGGTCGTTGCTGCCCGCCGGGAAGTCGGCGAGCGCGGCCTGCCGCGATTCGACGAACACCAGGGCCTCGGCGACGGTGGCGTCATCGATCTCGCGGCCGGCGGGGTTGAACCCCACGGATGTGATGTGCACCCCGGGTGTCAGCCAGTCGCGGCGGACGACGGGTTCGAGCGCGTGCGTGGCGGCAGCGACAAGGTCCGCGCCGTCCAGCGCTTCGGCGTACGTGGACAGCGCCACGACCTCCGCCTCCAGTTCGGCCGAGAGGGCCTCGGCGAGGGCCGCCGCCTTTGCCGGGTTCCGGCCCGCGACCCGGATCTCCCGCACCGGGCGGACCGCGCACATCGCGTGCGCGTGGGAGCGGGCCTGCACCCCGGTGCCGAGGACCGCCAGCACCGTCGCGTCCTCACGGGCCAGCAGCCGCGCGGACAGCGCCGAGCAGGCCGCTGTGCGCATGGCGGTGATGGCCTCGCCGTCCAGCAGCGCCGTCGGCTCGCCCGTCGCCGGATCGAATACGACGATCACCGCCTGGTGCGTCGGCAGCGGGGTCCCCGCGTTACCGGGGAAGAGGGAGACCAGCTTGGTCGTCAGCGCGTCGGCCGCAGGCGCATACCCCGGCATGGCCGCGACGAACCCGTCCCGCTCGGGGACCAGCGCGGCGATACGGTTCGGCGAGGAAGCACGCCCCGCGCTGAGATCCTCCATCGCCGGAGCCAGTACCTCGATCAGCCGCTCCACATCAAGAAGCGCTTCAACCTGCGCGCGCCCGAGTACAAGCATCCGCCTCAACCTCCCGCTCACCGCCATGGGCGGACCGGCCCCGATCATAGGGCAGGTCACTCGCACCCCGGGCAGCCGAACCACGCCGCGGGGCGGTGTCAACCAGCGCACGATGCGCAGGTATCGGCAACCGGCCGCGCCCCGAGGAAGAACACGTGGGAAGACCAACGGGCAGCGGAGAAACGGGTCCGGCAGATCCTGCGAGACCTGTGCGCGGACGGGCTCCCGTGCCCACCGGCCTGGGGCCCCGCCCTCAGGAGTCGGCTCACCGAACCACCAGTCCGAAGTCCAGCGGTGCCACTGTCCGGCCGGGCAGGTATTCGACCTCTTCCACGTTGCCGACAAGGAAGACCAGGGCTGTCGGCGGTACTCCTAGAGCCGCAGCGAGGAGCGAAGGCGTTCGCTTCGAGCTTGGTGCCGTCCGGTGCGACGCGTCCCATCTTGACCATGCCGAGCTTCCGGGCGAGGTGCGGGGACTGGGTGAAGAGGTGGGCGAGGGCGTTCAGATTGCTGCGGCAGAACCGCGAGCCGGCGGAAGTCCGGGGCCCGGTGTTTGCCTGGCCTCGACGCCTGGATGCTGCAAAGCGCTCCCAGGCAACCTGAGGTGACGGTGTGTCAGTGGACGGCGACCATACTCCCGGTGACAGAGATAACGATTGCGAGTCAGAAGGGTTGTACGGGCCTGCACATGGGAAGTCGTCATGCCTTTCATCCATAGGATGCTCAAGACCTCATGACCACTTGAGTTTTGAGCGGGACGATCCCGATACGCGAAAAAGATCCTGCGCGCGGGCCCCGCCTCAGAGGGGAATTCTGTGACTTCTGTGTTTTCTGAGCTTTCCGCTCTCCAAGATTCCGAGATACCGTCTGGTCCTGCTCTCGGTGCAGGCCCGGTGTCGCGACTGACATTCCGCGGACGTGCCAGCGGCCTGGCCCGCGTGGCCTCCACCGCGCTGGTCACTGGACTCGTCGCGGCGGGAGCCCTCGCCGGTGTGGGTACGGCCGCCGCCGACGAGGTGCCCGCACACCAGGGCAGCGGCACGTCCGCAGTCCTGGACGGACTGAAGACGTACGACACGGCCGTGATCAAGACGCCCGGGGAGAATGGCGGGAAGGCCCACACGGAGCGTGTGCCCGCAGGTCTCTTCGAGATGACCGTCGACGGCGGTGGCACACTCCAGACCTACTGCATCGACATCCACAACCCCACCCAGAACAAGGCGAAGTACCTGGAGACACCCTGGGCCCAGTCGTCGCTCGGCAAGAACGACGACGCGGGCAAGATCCGTTGGATCCTCGAGCACTCCTATCCGCAGGTCAACGACCTCGCGTCACTCGCGCGTAAAGCCGGCACCGGTCCGCTCACCGAGCGCACCGCCGCTGCCGGGACCCAGGTCGCCATCTGGCGTTACTCGGACGACGCCGACGTCACGGCCGTGAACGAAGACGCCGAGAAGCTCGCCGACTACCTCCAGGGTGCAGCCCAGAGCAGCAGTGAGCCCCCGGCGTCGCTGACGCTGACCCCGGCAACGGTCTCTGGTCAGGCCGGTGGACGACTCGGTCCGGTAACCGTGCATACGGACGCCACCGAGGCCTCGGTGGCTCCGCCCACAGGGGACGCTGCCAACGGAGTCAAGATCACCGACAAGGACGGTAAGGCCGTAACCCGGGCGACCAACGGCACCGAGTTGTACTTCGACGTGCCGAAGGGCACCGCGGACGGTTCCGCCAGGCTCTCCGTGCAGGCCACCACCACGGTGCCGGTCGGCCGGGTGTTCACCGGTGTGACCAAGAGCCAGACGCAGATCCTCGCCGACTCCACCGAGTCCGTCTTCTCTGCACAGGCCACCGCCTCCTGGGCGGCCAAGGGCCCGGTTCCCGCGGTGACGGCACAGAAGAACTGCGCCAAGGGCGGCATGGACTTCACCGTGACCAACAACGGCGACCAGCCGTTCACGTTCACGTTCTCGGCAGGCACCGACTACACCGTCGAGGCGGGCGGCACGAAGACCGTGTCGCTCCCCGTCGCCGAGGACACGGCGTACGACATCACACTCTCCGGAGTCGACACGGAGTTCACGCAGAATTTCAAGGGCGTGTTCGACTGTGTCACCACCTCGGCCCCGGGTGACGACGAGGGCGTCGAGACTCAGGACGGCGCGTCGCCCAGCCCCGCAGCAACTGCGGCCGCTGTGACCGGCGGCGGCGAGGGCGACCTCGCCACGACCGGTGGCTCCAGCGCCAC
>DATCWZ010000480.1:0-3502 GCA_036566065.1 Streptomyces sp.
CAGCGGAGCCGGGAGCGGCCAGGCGGAGATCGCCGCCGAAGCGGCGGCCGAGGCGGACCCGGACGCGACGGCCGCCCCCGGTGCCGATGTGCAGGCCGGTGCCAACTCGGTGGCCGGCTGACCGCAGGCGGCCGGTGCTCCGGGCTGTTCGAGAACGAGGCAACCTTTTCAACGGCCCGTCCATCTCCTCTTTCGGGGGACGGACGGGCCGTTTTCGGCGAGTCCGTGGCCAGGAGGTACAACCGAGTGGCATTCTATCCCTTTTAATGAACAATCCGACAAGTGCACGGGCGGGGAACGATGAATACCGGCGGACCGGACTCTGGCGTCATTCCGGATGTGAGCGTCATTATTGGGGCGTACGAAGCCATGCCCTACCTGATCCGCTGTCTGGAGTCCGTCGACGCACAGACACTTGGGGCCTCACGCATGGAGATCGTCGCTGTCGACGACGGATCGACGGACGGCACGGGGAAGTATTTGGACGAGTTCGCGGCCCGGACCGCCATTCCCATGCGCGTGGTTCACCAGGCTAATTCCGGCGGGCCGAGCGGGCCGCGCAATACCGGCCTCGCCCTTGCCCGCGGCCGGTACGTCTTCTTCCTGGACGCGGACGACTACTTCGGCGACGAGGCGCTGGAGCGGATGGTCGCTATGGGCGACCGCGCCGGTACGGACGTGGTGCTGGGCAAGGTCGTCGGCGTCAACCGGGGTGCCCCCAGGTCAATGTGGGAGGAGACCGTCGAGCATGCCGACATCTACTTCTCCCGGATCAAATTCACCCTCAGCGCCCAGAAGCTGTTCCGGCGCGAGTTGCTCGTACGGCTCGGGATGTCATTCGACGAGAAACTGAGGACGGGCGAGGACGCGCTTTTCACCATGGAGGCGTTTCTGCGCGGCAGCGGCGTCTCCGTGATCGCCGACTACACCTGCTACTACCTGGTGGGCCGTGACGACGGCAAACACGTGACCAAGAGCGGCAGTTATGCCCTGCGCTTCGATTCGGCGCGGGCGCTGATGGGCCTTATCGCCGCCCATGTGCCGCCCGGGCCACGGCGGGACGCCCTGATGGTACGGCCGTTCGTCATCACCCTGCTCCCGCAGTTCGGGCCGGCGCTGCTGCGGCAGTCCGACGAGGTGCGGACGAAGAAGATGGAGTTAGCGGCACCCCTGCTGGAGACCTACTGGTCACCCGGACTGGCCCGCCGCCTCAAGGTCAACGAACGGCTCCGGCTGCTCTGCGTCTCGAGGGGCCGGCTTGACCTGCTCCTGGACATCCTGGAGTTCATGCGGGACAAGAAAAAGCCCCGAGCGGTCCGCAAGGGGCTTCGGGGCAGGCTGCACCTGGTCTACCCCCACTTCGGCGAGAGCGCGGCGCTGCCGCTGTCGGCGTATGAGCTGACCGTGCGTGAATGGGTCGGCGGGAAACGGATCGACGTGCCGGGGCCCCAGTCCACTGCCGCCTTCCTGCGGCGGCTGGCAGGCAAGGCGCGCAGGTCGGCACGGTCCGTCGGCTGTTACATGCTGCGGCGCGCCCACAAGGTATGAGGCGGGCCCGGGCGGCAGTGGACCTGATCCCTACTGCTCGGGGCGCAGCAGCCTCCGGACCGGACGCCCCACTACGCTCCGTGCGTGCCGGTAGGCGGAGGGCCACAAGGCCGGGCCCCCGCCCGCCTGCGGCTTGATGTCGACCGGCCCGGTCTTCTTCTCGAGCTGGCTGCGCAGCAGGGCGTTCTGCGCGGCCAGCTCCTGCATGCGGCTCTGTATCCAGCTGAAACGGCTGCTCAGCGCATCGGGATCGGTCTCGTTCCACGGGCGGAGAGCGGGCGGAAGCGCAAGCTTGGACAGCTGCGCGTCGAACGCCTTGCCGCTGTCGCCGTGGTCGAAGGTGTTCTCCAGGCCGTTCTTCTCCAGGAAGCCGGTGAAGCGGAGGAAGCGTTCTTTGTGGCCGTTCACCAACTCACTGAAGTCCGCCGCCTCGTACAGCTCGGCGGGGTCGATGTCCTTGGGCGTCTCAGACATCTTGCGGTGCGGAATGCCGAAGTAACGGCAGAGTTCCAGGGTCCGCGAGTCGCCGCAGAGGACGGTGCACGGGACACCGGCCAGCAGCGCCGCGATGTTGCCGTGGATGCGCGAGCCGAAGGAGAAGTCGAACGCGCGTAGTTCCTCGATCCAGGTGCTCGGGTCGACGTAGAGCCGAACCTTGCCCTCGCGGTACATCGGATGCGACGGGTGGGTCGGCATCGAGGTCTGGGCGCCGATCGGGTTTGCGGTCTCCCGCCAGTGAAGCAGTTGAGCCTCGAGGAGGTTCTGCCCGACGAACCGCAGATGGGGGTAACGCTCATGGGCCTGACGGATGATGGCGTCGAGGCCTTGCGAACGTACGACGCTGTGTGATCCGTTCACCGAGATACGCGATTCAGCGGTGAGCGATTCGCTCTTCTTCTCGACTGCGAATGTCTCGCCGTTCATGAACATGGACGGGCAGCCGATGACCTCGACGTCCCGGAAGCCCATGTCGTTGAGGTACTGCTCGGTGAACTCGCCCCGCACGCCGATCGAGGCGCTGTGGTTGAGTACCTCGGTGACGAATTCCCTGACGGTCGGCTCCATGGCCTTCAGCCGGGCCGCGTCGTATTTGAGGTTGGTCTGCGCGCCGACCCCCAGGACGACTACCGGGATGCGCAGCTTCCGGATCAGTCGCGTCATCCGCTTCAAGGGCCGCTCGAATGTCGGACGAAAGGCGTTCGCCAGGGGCACAACGAATACGTCGAACTCCTCGTTGATGCGACCGGCCGCCGAGGGATCCGTGCGGATGCCGTTGGAGAAGACCTCTGCTCGCGGAGTCGTCAGAATCTTGTGCGCCGCGTTGCTGAATATCAGGTTGCCCGCATTGGTCGCGAAGACATCCCTGTCGAGAGACTGTTCGAGCGAAACCACTTCGAATGGGCTTTTGCCCGATCTGAGAAGAATGCGCCTCTGGGGAGTTGGTTCGTCTGTCACATCAGAGAGGGTAACCCTATGGATGACGGGTGCAGATCATGTAATTCGAGGGCAGGTCGGCGTGTGCCCCGGAGCGGCATTCTGTGTGGAGGCGGCCGCGCGGCGACGGCAGCTGAGACGGCACTCTGCCGGCCGGGCCCCCTCGCGTAGATTGAGGAGATCCGAGCAGGACTACGTGATGGGACGGGCGTACGTGTCAGGGGCCAGCAAAACCGGAGGTGCGGCGAGGGAGCCCGGAGGCGGACTCCGCACACCCTCGGATGGCGGCGCGGGGCGGAGGCCGGGTGTGACCGACGCTCGCAGGATCGTGGTCAAGGTCGGGTCCTCCTCGCTCACCACCGCGTCGGGCGGCCTCGACGCCGATCGGGTCGACGCACTGGTCGACGTGCTCGCCAAGGTCAGGAACAGCGCCGACCGGGAGATAGTGCTGGTCTCCAGCGGTGCCATCGCGGCCGGTCTCGCCCCGCTCGGCCTGGTCCGCAGACCCCGCGACCTGGCC
>DATCWZ010000407.1:0-3526 GCA_036566065.1 Streptomyces sp.
CTGCGGCGGCGTCGGACTGTCGGCCGTGATGATCGCGGTGGCGTGCGGCGCCCGCGTCGTCGCGGTCGATGTCTCGCCCCGGGCGCTGGAGCTGGCCAAGGCGTTCGGCGCCGCGGAGTGCGTGGACGCCTCGGCCCATCCGGGAGGCGCCGACGAGGCCGTACGCGAACTGACGGGTGGCGGCGCCCATCTGTCGCTGGACGCGCTGGGATCCCCGGTCACCTGCGCCGCCTCGGTACGGAGCCTGCGCAGGCGGGGCCGTCACGTCCAGGTCGGGCTGCTGCCGTCGGCGGCCGGTGACCCGGTCGTCCCGATGGCCCGGGTGATCGGCCATGAGCTGGAGATCCTCGGCAGCCACGGGATGGCCGCCCATGACTACCCGCCGATGATGGACATGGTCCGGACCGGCGCCCTGCGCCCCGACCTGCTGGTGACCTCCGTCATTGGGCTGGACGCCGCCCCGGCGGCGCTCGCCGCGATGGGGACGGCACCCGGGACGGGCGTGACGATCATCGAGCCGGCCAGGAAGGGCTGAGGCCCTTCAGCGGCCCCGGTTGCTGGGCCGGGACGCGATCCAGGTGAGAACGGTCTCCGCGTACCAGAAGGGCTTTCCGTGCTGGACGTCGTCCGGCGGGGGGAGCAGTCCGTGCTTGCGGTACGAGCGGACGGTGTCCGGCTGGACCCGCATATGCGCGGCGATGTCCTTGTAGGACCAGAGTCTTCTGTCCGTCATGAATGACACCTCTCTGTGCGCACGCTGACGATCACTCAGCCTGTTGCCGGGTTGAACGACGCGCGGGGCCGTACGGAGAGGTCTGTCGTGCGGCTGTGACGCACCACCCGCGTAACGCGGACACCTGTGACGAAGGAGTGACCGCTGTGACAGGACGGAATCAGTGGGAAGTCCGGGACGGGCCGCAGGAGCGGAGGAACTCACGGGTGCGGCGGGCGATCGGCAGCGGTTTGCCGGGCGGGCAGGGGTACATGTCCTGCTCCACGATGGCGAACAGATCGACGCCCAGGCCGCGTGCGGCGTCCAGCACGGGCTCCAGCGCCGGTACCCCGCCGGGCGGTTCGCACATCACCCCGCGCGCCACGGCCGGACCGAACGGGACCTCACCGGCCACGACCTCGGCGAGGACCTCTGGATCGACCTGCTTGAGGTGCAGATAGCCGATCCGTTCACCGTATGTCTCGATCAGCTCGACGCTGTCCCCGCCGCAGTACGCGTAGTGGCCGGTGTCCAGGCAGAGTGAGACCAGGTCGGGGTCCGTGGCGTCGAGGAACCGGCTGACGTTCTCCTCGGTGTCGATATGCGTATCGGCGTGCGGATGCACCACGATGCGCAGCCCGTAACGCTCCCGCACCTCGCGGCCGAGGCGTTCGGTCTGCGTGGTGAGATCGCGCCACTGCGCAGGTGTGAGCGTACGGTCCTCCAGCACCTGCCCCGTCCTGTCGTCGCGCCAGAACGACGGGATGACCACCAGATGCCGCGCCCCCATGGCCCGGGTGAGTGCCGCGATGCCGGCGACATGCGCCCAGGTCCGGTCCCAGACGCCGGGGCCGTGATGCAATCCGGTGAACACGGTGCCCGCCGAGACCGCGAGCCCGCGCCGCCCCGTCTCCTCCGCCAGTTTCGCCGGGTCCGGGGGCAGATAGCCGTACGGACCGAGCTCGATCCACTCGTAACCGGCCTCGGCGACCTCGTCGAGGAAGCGGTTCCAGGGCACCTGCCGGGGATCGTCGGGGAACCACACCCCCCAGGAATCGGGTGCCGAGCCGATACGGATGCGGGCCTCGGGAGAGGGTGCGGAGGAGGTCATATCGCCCACACTCGGGCCCCCGGCGGGGAGTGTCAAGACTTCGTCCGAATGTCCGGACAAAATGTTGACAGGGCCCCGGACGGCGGCTAGACCTGGGTGCCAGCCGCCCGGTCCCGGTCGAAGGGATGCGTATGCCTGAGCCGTACGACGTGATCACCATGGGGCGGATCGGGGTGGACATGTATCCCCTGCGGACCGGCGTGCCGCTGGCGCAGGTGGAGACGTTCGGGAAGTTCCTCGGCGGCTCGGCGTCCAATGTCGCGGTCGCGGCCGCCCGGCTCGGCCGGCGGACGGCCGTGATCACGAGGACCGGCCAGGACCCCTTCGGCGAGTATCTCCACCAGGCGCTCCGGGAGTTCGGGGTGGACGACCGGTGGGTGACGCCTGTCGCCAACTATCCGACGCCGGTCACCTTCTGCGAGATCTTTCCGCCGGACGACTTCCCGCTGTACTTCTACCGGCGGCCCAAGGCGCCGGACCTGGAGATCCATGAGCGGGAACTCGACCTGGACGCGGTGCGTGCGGCGAGGATCTTCTGGATGACGGGTACCGGCCTGTGCGCCGAGCCGAGCCACACCGCGACCCTCGTCGCCCTCCGTGCCCGTAGCGAGCCGCCCGATCCGACCCGGGCGGGCGCCGCGTCCCGTCGTATCACCGTCTTCGACCTCGACTGGCGGCCCATGTTCTGGGAGGGCGGCGACCGCAGCACCGCCGCCCCCGCCCGCTACCGCGCGGCCCTCGCCCATGCCACAGTCGCCGTCGGCAACCTGGACGAATGCGCCATCGCCACCGGTGAACGCGAGCCGTACGCCGCCGCCCGCGCCTTGCTGGCGGCCGGGGTGGAACTCGCCGTCGTCAAACAGGGCCCCGAAGGAGTCCTCGCCGTGCACCGCGACGGCACCACCACCGCCGTCCCGCCCCTGCCGGTGGACGTCGTCAACGGGCTCGGCGCGGGAGACGCGTTCGGCGGCGCGCTCTGCCACGGGCTGCTGGCCGGCTGGGAGACCGCCCGCATCATGCGGTACGCGAACGCCGCCGGGGCCATCGTCGCGTCCCGCCTCGCCTGCTCGTCCGCCATGCCTTTCCCTTACGAGGTCGAACAGGCGCTCGCCGAAGGCGCCGTCACCGTCACCGGACAGGCCTCATGACACCGCTCGCCTCCTCCGTCTCCGATCTGGTACGCCTGCGGATGCACCGCCCCGAAGCCGTCGCCGAAGCCGCGGCCCGGCGGCAGCGGCGGCCCCTCGTCGGACCGTCCGGACATCTGATGATCATCGCCGCGGACCATCCGGCCCGCGGCGCCCTCGCCGTCGGCGACCGGGAACTCGCCATGGCCAACCGCTTCGAGCTGCTGGAACGGCTCTGCCTCGCCCTGTCGCGGCCCGGCGTCGACGGGGTCCTCGCCGGCGCCGACGTGCTGGACGATCTGCTGCTGCTCGGCGCCCTGGAGAACAAGGTCGTCATCGGGTCCATGAACCGTGGCGGGCTCGCCGGGGCGTCCTTCGAGCTCGACGACCGGTTCACCGGCCACCGCCCCGTCGATCTGGCCCGGCTCGGCTTCGACGCGGGCAAGCTGCTCCTGCGCATCGACTACGACGACCCCGGTTCGCTGGACACGATGCACACCGCCGCCCGCACCATCGACGCGATGGCGGCCCACCGGCTGCCGGTGTTCGTGGAGCCGTTCCTCTCCCGCCGCGTGG
>DATCWZ010000699.1:0-2288 GCA_036566065.1 Streptomyces sp.
GCCGCGACCGCCGCCGAACCCCAGACGGCCGGGCGCCGCGAGGGCGACCGGCTGCGCTTCGTGGGCGCCGCGACCCGCAGGATCGCCCGGGGCATAGACCTGGACGAGATCGTGCTCGGCCTGTGCCGGGCCAGTGTGCCGACGTTCTCCGACGCCATACTGGTCTACCTCCGCGACCCGCTCCCGGTCGGCGACGAGCGCCCGGCCCATCCGTTCGTACTGCGGCTGCGCCGCACCGACAGGCTGCGTTTAAGCGACGAGGAGCATGAGCTCGGCCCGACGGAGGGCGACCGGCTCCGGCTGCCCGTCACGGACCCGCAGGCCGGGCTGATGCCCGCGGCCGATCTGTGCGAGGTGGTGACCGGCGGTGCGCTGGCCGAGGTGCTGCGCGGGGTGCGTCCCGTCTTCGGGGACTCCGCCGCGGCCCGCGTCGCGCTGCCCGAACTCCTGGGCGCCGGACGGGCCGTGCCCACCGGGCACCGGGCGATCCTGGCCCCGCTGCGCGGGCGGCGCCGGGTGATCGGCGCCGCCGTGTTCCTGCGCGGAACCGAGCGGCCGCCGTTCGAGGCCAACGACCTGCTGGTCGCCGCCCAGTTGGCGACGCATACGGCGCTGGGCATCGACAAGGCGGTGCTGTACGGCCGCGAGGCGTACATCGCGGACGAGCTGCAGCGCACGATGCTGCCCGACTCGCTGCCGCAGCCGACCGGGGTCCGGCTGGCCTCCCGCTATCTCCCGGCCGCCGAGACGGCCCGGGTCGGCGGCGACTGGTACGACGCGATCCCGCTGCCCGGCAGCAGGGTCGCCCTGGTCGTCGGTGACGTCATGGGCCACTCCATGACCTCCGCCGCGATCATGGGCCAGTTGCGGACCACCGCGCAGACCCTGGCCGGTCTCGACCTGCCTCCGCAGGAGGTGCTGCACCACCTGGACGAGCAGGCGCAGCGGCTCGGCAGCGACCGCATGGCGACCTGTGTGTACGCGGTGTACGACCCCGTCCAGCACCGCATCACCATCGCCAACGCGGGCCACCCGCCGCCCGTGCTGCTCCACCTGGGCGGCAGGGCGGAGGTCCTGCGGGTGCCGCCGGGCGCCCCGATCGGTGTCGGCGGGGTCGACTTCGAGGCCGTCGAGCTGGACGCGCCCGCCGGGGCGACGCTCCTGCTGTACACGGACGGCCTGGTGGAGTCCCGGCTGCGCGATGTCTGGACCGGGATCGAGCAGTTGCGGGAGCGGCTCGCCGTGACCGCGCGGCTCACCGGATCCGACCATTCGCCGCCGCTGGAGGCCCTCTGCGACGACGTACTCGACATGCTGGGGCCCGGCGACCGGGACGATGACATCGCGCTGCTGGCGGCTCGTTTCGACGGGATCGCGCCCAGTGACGTGGCGTACTGGTTCCTGGAACCGGAGGACGCGGCTCCGGGCCGGGCCCGCAGGCTGGCCGGCCGGGCGCTCGACCGGTGGGGGCTCGACGAGATCTCCGACGAGGTGGAGCTGCTCGTCAGCGAGGTGGTGACCAACGCGGTGCGGTACGCGGAGCGGCCCGTGACGCTGCGGCTGCTGCGGACGGACATCCTGCGCTGCGAGGTGGGCGACGACTCGCCTCAGCTCCCCCGGCAGCGGCGCGCACGGGAGACGGACGAGGGCGGACGCGGCCTGTTCCTGGTGAACCGGCTGGCCAGGCGGTGGGGGGCGACCCGGCTCTCGACCGGCAAGGTGGTCTGGTTCGAGATGGCCCTGCCCGGCGCGTAACCGGCGTACGGAAGAGGGGGCGGGTGCCGGTGGCACCCACCCCCTCTTCTCCCTACTGGCCGAAGAGCCTGCCGGGGTCGGGCTGCTGGTCGCCGTCGCTGGGGCTCTCCGAGTCGCTCGGCGAGGTGCTGGGCGATTCCTCCGGCGACTCCGACGACGAATCGACCGGCGGGGTCGGCTCCTCGGTCGCGGGGTCGCTCGGCGGCGCGGTGGTCTCCTCCGCCTCGTGGGACGGCGACTCCTCCGGGCTGGCCGACTCGCTGGGCGAGGTCGATTCGCTCGGGGTCACCGATGTCTCGCCGTGCTCGACGTCCTCCAGGTCGAACCGGGCGCTGGATCCGCCGCCCAGTGCACCCAGCGTGTAGTCGGCCCAGATCCTGGCGGGGAAGCCACCGCCGTTGGCCCGGCCCGAGTTGGCCGTGCCGGTCAGGCTGACCTGGCCGCCGCCCTCCTTCGTCGACTCGCCGTACAGCGCGACGACCGTGGTGAGTTCCGGGGTGTAGCCGGCGAACAGGGCCGACTTGTTGTTCTCC
>DATCWZ010000412.1:0-6788 GCA_036566065.1 Streptomyces sp.
CCGCTCGGTGATGGGCGAGCGGCAGACGTTGCCGGTGCTGACGTGGAGGATGCGGAAAGTGTCGTCCCGGCCCGCTATGCCACGCCCCTCAGGGGCGGTCAAGAGGCCACCTCGAGGTCGGGCACGACCTTGCGCAGCTCCTCCACGGAGAGCGCCCCGGCCCGCAGCAGCACGGGAGTCTTCCCGGTGACGTCGACGATCGAGGACGGGATGATGCCGGGGGTCGGGCCGCCGTCGAGGTAGACGGACACGGAGTCGCCGAGCATCTCCTGGGCGGCGTCGCAGTCCTCCGGCGAGGGGTGGCCCGTGAGGTTGGCGCTGGAGACGGCCATCGGGCCGACCTCCGTGAGCAGCTCGATGGCGACGGGGTGCAGCGGCATCCGGACGGCGACGGTGCCCCGGGTGTCGCCGAGGTCCCAGAGCAGCGACGGCTGGTGCCTGGCGACGAGCGTGAGGGCGCCGGGCCAGAAGGCGTCGACGAGTTCCCATGCCTGCTCGGAGAAGTCGGTGACCAGGCCGTGCAGGGTGTTCGGGGAGCCGATCAGGACGGGGGTCGGCATGTTGCGGCCGCGTCCCTTGGCGGCCAGCAGGTCGGCGACGCCCTCCGGACTGAAGGCGTCCGCGCCGATCCCGTACACGGTGTCGGTGGGCAGCACGACCAGTTCTCCGCGCCGGACGGCGGACGCGGCCTCTCGCAGGCCGGTCGTGCGGTCGGTCGCGTCGTTGCAGTCGTATCGCCGAGCCATCAGCCGGCCTCCTGTGACATGTACGGGTGGGGCGGGTAGGGGTGGTGCTGGTGCTGCGTACTCGCGTACGAAACCGGGGCGCGGGTCACGGCGTGGCCTTGCGGGCCGTCGCGAACCGCGGCCGGTTGTTCAGATCGGGGTGGTCGGCCGCGTCGGCCCAGCCACGCTCCTCGTTGAAGATCCAGGGCACCTGGCCGCCCTGGGTGTCGGCGTGCTCGATGACGACGACACCACCGGGGCGCAGCAGCCGGTGGGCGGTGAGCTGGATGCCGCGGATGGTGTCGAGGCCGTCCTCGCCGGAGAAGAGCGCCATCTGCGGATCGTGGTCGCGGGCCTCGGGCGCCACGTGCTCCCACTCGGTGAGCGGGATGTACGGCGGGTTGGAGATCACCAGGTCGACTTGGCCGTCGAGGTCGGGAAGGGCGGTGAGGGCGTCGCCGCGGTGCACGGTGACCCTGGACCCCTCGGCGTTCTTCCTGGTCCAGGCGAGCGCGTCCTCGGACAGCTCGACGGCGTGCACGCGTGAGCGCGGCACCTCCTGGGCCATGGCCAGCGCGATGGCGCCCGATCCGGTGCACAGGTCGACGATCAGCGGCTCGACGACGTCCATGGCGCGCACGGCGTCTATGGCCCAGCCGACGACCGATTCGGTCTCGGGGCGGGGCACGAAGACGCCGGGGCCCACCTGGAGTTCCAGGTAGCGGAAGAAGGCGCGTCCGGTGATGTGCTGGAGCGGTTCGCGGGCCTCGCGGCGGGCGATGGTCTCCCAGTAGCGGGCGTCGAAGTCCGTGTCCGGTACGCGGTGGAGCTCGCCCCGCTTGACGCCGTGCACGAAGGCGGCGAGTTCCTCGGCGTCGAAGCGCGGCGAGGGGACACCGGCGTCGGCCAGCCGCTGGGTGGCCTGGGCCACCTCGGCGAGCAGCAGGTTCATCGCGGTTCTCCGTACGGGTTTTACGGGCGGGGGCGGGGCAGCTTACGCGGCGGCGAGCTTGGCCGCGGAGTCGGCGTCCACGCAGGCCTGGATGACGGCGTCGAGGTCGCCGTCGAGTACCTGGTCCAAGTTGTACGCCTTGAAGCCGACCCGGTGGTCCGAGATGCGGTTTTCGGGGAAGTTGTAGGTCCGGATCTTCTCGGACCTGTCGACGGTACGGACCTGGCTGCGCCGGACGTCGGACGCCTCCTGCTCGGCCGCTTCCTGGGCGGCGGCCAGCAGCCGGGAGCGCAGGATCCGCATGGCCTGCTCCTTGTTCTGGAGCTGGCTCTTCTCGTTCTGGCAGGAGGCGACGACGCCGGTCGGCAGGTGCGTGATGCGGACGGCGGAGTCGGTGGTGTTGACGGACTGGCCGCCGGGGCCCGACGAACGGTAGACGTCGATGCGCAGGTCGTTGGCGTGGATCTCGATGTCGACCTCCTCCGCCTCGGGCGTGACCAGGACGCCTGCGGCCGAGGTGTGGATACGTCCCTGGGACTCGGTGGAGGGCACGCGCTGCACACGGTGCACGCCTCCCTCGTACTTCATCCTCGCCCAGACGCCGTGGCCGGGTTCAGTGGCCCCGTGGCCTCCCTTGGTCTTCACGGCGACCTGGACGTCCTTGTATCCGCCGAGCTCGGATTCGGTGGAGTCGATGATCTCGGTCTTCCAGCCGACGCGCTCGGCGTACCGCAGATACATGCGCAGCAGATCGCCGGCGAACAGGGCGGACTCGTCGCCGCCCGCGCCCGCCTTGATCTCCAGGAGCACGTCCTTGTCGTCGCTGGGGTCCCGCGGCACGAGCAGCATGCGGAGCTTCTCGGTGAGCTCGTCGCGCTGCTTCTCCAGGACCTTGACCTCGGCGGCGAAGTCGGGGTCGTCGGCGGCGAACTCGCGGGCCGTGACGATGTCGTCGCAGGTCCGCTTCCACGCGCGGTAGGCCGCGACGACCGGGGTCAGTTCCGCGTAGCGCTTGTTGAGCTTGCGCGCGTTGGCCTGATCGGCGTGTACCGACGGGTCGGCGAGCTTCGTCTCAAGACCGGCGTGCTCACCGATCAGTTCCTCGACCGCCTCGAACATCAACGACTCCTGGTTCCCTACGTCAACGGGCCTGCTGTACGGCGTGCTGCCGGTGGTACGGGCCGCGGGGTCCGCCCGGGCCCGCACAGCCGGAAAAAACGCCGGCCCCGACACCCCGGAGAGGGCGTCGGGAGCCGGCGCTGTGGCTCGCTACTTGCTGGCGGAGCCGGCAGCCTTGGCCTTGCCGAAGCGGGCCTCGAAGCGGGCCACGCGGCCGCCGGTGTCGAGGATCTTCTGCTTGCCCGTGTAGAACGGGTGGCACTCGGAGCAGACATCGGCGCGGATCGCGCCGCCGCCCAGGGTGCTCCGGGTGGTGAACGACGCACCACAGGTGCAACTGACCTGGGTCTCGACGTACTCGGGGTGGATGTCGCGCTTCAAGGGTGTCTCCTAGATTCGGGAGGGCACCGGGTCGTACGCGCGGATTGCGCGTCCGTGAACCGGGGCCGACGTACCAGTCTGCCAGGACCGGCCGTATCAGCCAAAACGGGGTCCGCCCCACCACTATTCCCCGGCGTCCCCGGCAGCCCTCGCCATAACTCTCCGCCACACAGGGCAGGCGTTGCGTCACCGCGGGCCGGTCGCTCTGGTCAACTCTCCCCGGGCTGCAGCCGTCCTGCTGTTCGAGGAAAGCGGACGGCCCCGGACACGGGGTCCGGGGCCGTCCTCACATCCGGTATTCCGCCGCGCCGCACGATCCGGCGCCGCGGAACCGGTCACTAGCCGAGCACGCTGTACGAGTTCCAGCCGGTACCGATCTGCACCCGGGCCGCGGTGGCGAACGGAACCGTCGCCGAGCCCGTGCTCTTGTACGCCCAGAGCTTTCCAGCGGTGTCCCGGACGATGAAGTCGGCACGGCCGTCGCCCGTCACGTCACCCGTGGTGGCGTACGCGGTGAAGTTCCAGCCCGTACCGACCTTGACGCGTCCGGAGAACGGGGACGAAGCGGAACCCGTGCCCTTGTACATCCAGAGCACCGCCTTGCTGTCACGGGCAATCAAGTCGGGCTTGCCGTCCCCGCTGTAGTCGCCGTGACCGTAGACCTGGTAGGTGCTCCAGCCGACCCCGATCTGGACCTTGGACGCGAACGTGCCGTTACCGCGGCCCTTCCACATCCACAGCTTGCCGCTGGAGTCGTTCGCCGTCACGTCCGGCAGACCGTCGGCTGACACGTCGCCGGTGATGGTGATGTTGCGCAGACTGCCCCAGCCCGGACCGATCTTGTGATCCAGGTACGCACCGGCGGCGCTGTCATAGCCCCACCACCACAGCTCGCCGGCCGTGTTGCGGTACACGTAGTCCTGGAAGTAGTCACGGTTCAGGTCGGCCTGGCGGACCAGGTTGAGGCCCCGCCAGTCACCCACCGACTGGCGGTTGCCCAGAGAGGTGCCCCGCGAGTAGTAGTTGAAGCCCTCGCCCGTCGACGCGCGTGCGAACAGGTCCGCCTTGTCGTCGAAATTGAGGTTGGCGTCGTCGATACGGGGATTCACCAGGCCCGCGAACGTCGCGGTCTTGGCGTACACCCCGTACGCACCGGACGCCACGCAGTCGACGCGTCCCCAGGAGACGACACCGGCGATCCGGCCGTTGACCACGAGGGGGCCGCCCGAGTCACCGTTGCACGGCGAGACCGTTCCGGCGTCCTGGCCACTGGCCGGCTCACCGGCACAGACCATCTGGCCCGGGACGAAGTCGCTGCCGAAGTAACCGGAGCACGCCGAGTCGGCCTGGACCGGCACCGCCGCCTTGAGCAGGTTGGGCGAGATGTCATCGCTGGTGGAGCTCGTACGCCCCCAGCCGTAGACCATCGCCGGAGTGCCGCTCTGGTAACGCGCCGTGTCACCGGAAGCCGCCGGCAGCAACGTCTTGTACGGCAGCGAGGCGCCGAGTGTCAGCACGGCGACGTCACCCGTGATGGCGGCGTCGTCGTAGTTGGGGTTGACCCACTGGCGCCAGACGCTGACGGCCGTACCACCGTGGAGGTCACCGGCGTCCGGGAGCTGCGTAGTGCCGCCGAGGACGGCTCCATGCGATGTCCAGTCGAGGCCGTTCACACAGTGCGCGGCGGTCAGGACCTTGGCCGGGGCGACGAGGGTGCCACCGCAGAAGTAGCCCTCGTCGTCAGCGGGGTCGGAGGTTCCCTTGTCGTCGTAGTAGTGAAGCTGCACCATCCACGGCGCCTCGGAGAGCGATGCGGGAGTGCCTCCGATGATCTTGGGGTCAATGGTCTGCTGCGACGCTTCCGGCACCGGTTGCGAACCGGCCTCCCGCGTCGTCCCGGGTGCGCCGGATCCGTTCTGCAACTCTGCGGCGGAACCGTTGATGGTGTTCAGAAGCTCGGCCTGCGGTACCGTGGCTCGCTTCTGGACATTCTGCTTTCCGGGCAGCGGAGGCGTATCCGCGGCCTGCGCGGGAACAGCGGACAAAACCGCTGCGCCCATGGCGAAGGCGGCCACCGCCGCGGGAAAGGCGAAAAGACCCTTCCGTCTGCCAGATGTCACGCAATACTCCCTTCGATGGGACACGGCGCAACGCAGGTGCGGCGCCGGGTAGTTGCACTCGAAGGAGAGAGAAAAACCCACTGGAAACACAACACAGTGGGCGTATAGAAAATACGTTCCCCCCCACATACGGCTCGCTGATAGTACAACGTAAAACTGCCCCCGTCACCAATGTGACGAGGGCAGTTCCTGTGACTTCTGATACGGCGTCAGGCGGACGCCGGCAATCAGTCGTTGTTGTTGCCGCCCGGAGTGGTCTTCTGGATCTGGAGCAGGAACTCCGCGTTGGACTGCGTCTTCTTCATGCGGTCCAGCAGCAGTTCGATCGCCTGCTGCTGGTCGAGCGCGTGCAGCACTCGGCGCAGCTTCCAGACCACTGCCAATTCATCGCTGCCGAGCAGGATTTCTTCCTTACGGGTGCTGGACGCGTCGACGTCCACCGCCGGGAAGATGCGCTTGTCCGAGAGCTTCCGGTCGAGCCTGAGCTCCATGTTGCCGGTGCCCTTGAACTCCTCGAAGATCACCTCGTCCATGCGCGAGCCGGTCTCCACGAGCGCGGTCGCCAGGATTGTCAGCGAACCGCCGTCCTCGATATTGCGCGCGGCACCGAAAAAGCGCTTCGGCGGATACAGCGCCGTCGAGTCGACACCACCGGACAGAATGCGGCCCGACGCCGGCGCCGCGAGGTTGTACGCACGGCCCAGACGGGTGATGGAGTCCAGCAGTACGACCACGTCGTGGCCCAGCTCCACCAGACGCTTGGCCCGCTCGATGGCCAGCTCCGCGACCGTGGTGTGGTCCTCGGCGGGCCGGTCGAAGGTCGAGGAGATGACCTCGCCCTTCACCGACCGCTGCATGTCCGTGACCTCTTCCGGACGCTCGTCGACCAGGACGACCATCAGGTGGCATTCGGGGCTGTTGACCGTGATCGCGTTGGCGATGGCCTGCAGGATCATGGTCTTGCCGGTCTTCGGCGGGGCCACGATCAGACCGCGCTGGCCCTTGCCGATCGGTGCGACCAGGTCGATGATCCGCGTGGTCAGCACATTGGAGTCGGTCTCCAGACGCAGCCGGTCCTGCGGGTACAGCGGGGTCAGCTTCTGGAACTCGGGACGGCTGCGGCCGGACTCGGGCGCCATGCCGTTGACCGAGTCGAGGCGGACCAGCGCGTTGAACTTCTCGCGGCGCTCGCCGTCCTTGGGCTGGCGCACCGCACCGGTGACGTGGTCACCCTTGCGCAAGCCGTTCTTGCGGACCTGGGCGAGCGAGACGTACACGTCGTTCGGCCCCGGCAGATAGCCGGAGGTCCGGATGAACGCGTAGTTGTCGAGGATGTCCAGGATGCCCGCGACGGGGATCAGCACGTCGTCCTCGGCCACCTGCACATCGGCGGCGAAGTCGTCGCGGCCACGACGGCCCCGGCGGTCGCGGTAGCGGCCGCGCCGGCCGCCCTCGTCCTCGTAGCCGTCGTCGTGCTGGCCGCCCTGCTGG
>DATCWZ010000301.1:0-5205 GCA_036566065.1 Streptomyces sp.
ACCGAGACCGCGGCGACCGCGCCGAAGATCGGGTCGCGGCCGCCCTTGGGCGGCGACAGTTCGCGCCGCGCCTGCAGCCAGCGCACGGCATCGACCAGGGCGACATAGGCGCCGGTGATGGCGGCGGTGCGGGTGCCACCGTCGGCCTGGAGGACATCGCAGTCAAGGACGATGGTGGTCTCGCCGAGCGCCTTGTAGTCGATCACCGCGCGCAGGGAGCGGCCGATGAGGCGGCTGATCTCGTGGGTGCGGCCGCCGATCCTGCCGCGTACGGATTCGCGGTCGCCGCGGGTGTTGGTGGAGCGGGGCAGCATGGAGTACTCGGCGGTGACCCAGCCCTCGCCGCTGCCCTTGCGCCAGCGCGGGACGCCTTCTGTGACGGAGGCGGTGCAGAAGACCTTGGTGTCGCCGAAGGAGACGAGTACGGAGCCTTCGGCGTGCTTGCTCCATCCGCGTTCGATGGTGACAGGGCGGAGTTGTTCGGGGGTGCGGCCGTCGATACGAGACATGGTGCCGAGCCTATCGGCCTGAGCGGGTGGCTCCGTTCGGGTGCACCGCAGGCCCCGGCCCGGTCCGGTGTCAGGGCCGGATGCGGGGCGGGGCCTGCGGGGTGCGCACGGAATACAGGGGTGCGGACCTGGAGCGGCGGTCGGCCGGTTACATCATGTCTTCGATGTCGGCGGCGATGGGGTCGGCGTCGGTGCCGATGACGACCTGGATCGCGTTGCCCATCTTGACGACACCGTGGGCTCCGGCGGCCTTGAGCGCGGCTTCGTCGACCTTGCTCGCGTCGTGGACCTCGGTACGCAGGCGGGTGATGCAGCCCTCGATCTCGTCGATGTTCTCGATACCGCCGAGCCCGGCGACGATCTTCTCAGCCTTGCTGGCCATGTCCTTCTCCCTGGTCTTTGTGTGCGTGCGGCGGCCCAACCGCGGGTCCGCTTCGTCACGGTAACGCACGGTTGGCCCAGCTTCACGAGCGGATAACCGGGTGATCACCCATGATGACGATCACCGGTGCGCCGCCCTGCTGGATGACTCCGCAGCGTACCGCGACTGGTCTACACCAGTTTGCACCGACCGCCAAACCTGGGGTCTTCCGGGAGGATGCCGATGAGCGCGAACGCGGCGACAGCACCCCGGCGGCAGTGGTGGAACGGGCCGGTCGCGGGGCTGCAGAAGGTCGGCCGAAGCCTGCAACTGCCGGTGGCCGTCCTGCCCGCGGCGGGCCTGCTCGTCAGCCTCGGCAACCTGTTCGACTCCTCTCTGCACGGCGCGTTCTGGGACAAGTTCGCGAAGGTCCTCCTCCACGGCGGGACCGCCATCCTCGACGGCACCGTGGGCCTGCCCCTGCTGTTCTGCATCGGGGTGGCGATCGGCTTCGCGAAGAAGGCGGACGGCTCGACCGCGCTGGCGGCTGTCGTCGGCTTCATCGTCTACCGAGGCGTCCTGGCCGCGTTCCCCGTGGACGACTCGGTGACCAAGGCGACACCGGACGGGGTTCCGCAAAACCCGGGCGTCCTGGGCGGCATCCTCATCGGGCTGCTCACGGCCGTCGTCTGGCAGCGCTACCACCGCACCAAACTGGTCGACTGGCTGGGCTTCTTCAACGGCCGCCGGCTCGTCCCGATCCTGATGGCGTTCCTTTGCGTGATCCTCGGCGTGCTGTTCGGTCTGCTGTGGCAGCCGGTCGGTGACGCGCTGACCTGGTTCGCCAAGCAGCTCATCGACCTGGGCGCGTGGGGCGCGGCGATCTTCGGCCTCGCGAACCGGTTGCTGATCCCGATCGGGATGCACCAGTTCCTGAACACCTTCTTCTGGTTCCAGGCGGGCGAGTTCACGAACAGCGATGGCGGGACCGTACAGGGGGACATCTCGCGGTTCTTCGCGGGGGACCCGACGGCGGGGCAGTTCACCTCGGGCTTCTTCCCGATCATGATGTTCGGCCTGCCCGCCGCCGCGCTGGCCATGACGCACTGCGCGCGGCCCGAGCGGCGCAAGGCGGTGGCTGGGCTGATGCTGTCCGTGGCGCTGACATCGTTCGTGACGGGGGTCACCGAGCCGGTCGAGTTCTCATTCCTGTTCGTCGCGCCGCTGCTCTACGGCGTGCACGCGGTCCTCACCGGTCTCTCGATGGGCGTGACCTGGGCGCTGGGAGTGCACGCGGGGTTCAGCTTCTCGGCCGGGCTGATCGACTACGTCGTCAACTGGCACCTGGACACCAAACCATGGCTGATCATCCCGATCGGGGCATGCTTCGCAGTCATCTATTACGTGATCTTCCGGTTCGCGATCACCACGTTCAATCTCCAGACGCCCGGGCGTGAGCCCGCGGATGTGGAGGAGGAGATCGAGCAGGACCTCACCAAGTAGCGTTCCCCGCCGGGCTTTCCGCCCCGGCCCGCACGGCCCTCGGACCCGCCGGTCCGGGGGCCTTCGCCGTGTCACGGAGCGTACCGGCGCAACTACCGCCGGATCGGTATGAATTTGAAGGTTCCTTATCTAACCCTCACCGTGCTAGAACTGGTCTACACCACTGAGTGGTCCAGACCACGTGGCCCCTGCCACGTTCCTCGAGTCGTCGCCCGTAGTACCTGTCCCTGGCGGCGCCTTGCCAACTGGAGGAAGTTGATGAGTACGCCCACCACTGCGGAGGCGCCCGCGAAGAAGCGGGGCTCCGGTGTGTTCCAGGGGCTGCAAAAGGTGGGCCGCAGCCTTCAGCTGCCGATCGCCGTGCTGCCTGCCGCAGGTCTCCTGCTCCGTGCCGGTCAGCCGGACGCGTTCGGCGCCGACGGATTCGGCTGGGATCCGGTCGCCAAGGTGTTCGCGGGCGCGGGCAACGCGCTGCTGGACGGTTCGTTCGGCCTGCCCCTGCTGTTCTGCATAGGTGTCGCGATCGGGTTCGCGAAGAAGGCCGACGGCTCGACCGCGCTCGCCGCGGTGGTCGCCTTCCTCACCTACTACGCGGTGATCCACCAGTTCCCCATCGAGGTGGAGGGCGGCACCTATGTGTCGACCGGCCTCTTCGGCGGCGCGTATCAGAAGGGCGAGGCGGTCACCGCCGCCGGGTTCCAGAACCCGGGTGTGCTCGGCGGCATCATTCTGGGGCTGCTCACCGCGGTCCTGTGGCAGCGGTTCCACCGCACCAGGCTGGTGGACTGGCTGGGCTTCTTCAACGGTCGCCGGCTCGTCCCGATCATCATGGCCTTCGTCGGCACCCTGGCCGGTGTGCTGGTCGTGCTGGGCTGGGAGCCCATCGGTGACCTGATCACCGATGCCGGTGAGTGGATCACCGGGCTCGGCGCCTTGGGAGCGGGCCTCTTCGGTCTGGTCAACCGCGGTCTGCTGCCGGTCGGTATGCACCAGTTCGTCAACACGGTCTCCTGGTTCCAGATCGGTGACTTCACCAAGCCGGACGGCACGATCGTCCACGGGGACCTGACGCGCTTCTTCGCGGGTGACCCGGATGCCGGTCTGTTCATGTCGGGCTTCTTCCCGATCATGATGTTCGGCCTGCCGGCCGCCGCCCTGGCCATCGCGCACACCGCGCGGCCCGAGCGCCGCAAGGCCGTGACCGGCATGATGATGTCGCTCGCCCTGACCTCGTTCGTCACCGGTGTGACCGAGCCGATCGAGTTCTCGTTCCTGTTCATCGCGCCGCTGCTGTACGTGATCCACGCGGTCCTCACCGCACTGTCGATGATCGTGACCTGGGTGCTCGGTGTGCACGCCGGATTCACGTTCTCCGCGGGCCTCATCGACTACTGGCTCAACTGGAGCCTGGCGACCAAGCCCTGGATGATCATTCCGATCGGTCTGGTCTTCGGGGCGCTCTATTACGCGGTCTTCCGCTTCGCCATCACGAAGTTCAACCTGCCCACCCCGGGCCGTGAGCCCGAGGAAGAGGTCGAGGACGTCACCAAGGCGTAGACCGTACCGGAGCCTGGTAACCGAACCGAGCCCCCGTCCCCCTGGCACGATCAGGGGACGGGGGCTTCGTCGTACGCGTACGAGTCACGCGTACGAGTCAGAACTCGTAGACCGCGCCGGGTGCGGCCACGTCGACCGGCCCGTCGTACACTGCCGCCGCGTCGGCGAGGTTGCGCGCGGCGTCCGTCCACGGCGGGATGTGGGTGAGGACGAGGTGCCCGGCACCGGCGCGTGCGGCGTATTCGCCCGCTTCGCGCCCATTGAGGTGCAGGTCCGGGATGTCCTCCTTGCCGTCGACGAACGACGCCTCGCAGAGGAAGAGGTCCGCGCCGTCCGCGAGTTCGGCCAGCGCCTCGCAGGTTCCGGTGTCCCCCGAGTACGCGAGGATGCTGCCGCCGTGCTCCACGCGGATGCCGAAGGTGTCGACGGGATGGCGGAGCTTCTCCGTACGCACCGAGAAGGGGCCGATCTCGAACGAGCCGGACTTGAGCGTGTGGAAGTCGAAGACCTCGCTCATCGCGTGGTCTGACGGGGTGTCCGCGTGAGCCGTTGTCAGCCGCTGCTCGGTGCCCTCGGGGCCGTAGACCGGGATCGAGTCGGGGCGGCCCTCGCCGTGCCGGTAGTAGCGCACGACGAAGTACGCGCACATGTCGATGCAGTGGTCGGCGTGGAGGTGGCTGAGGAAGATGGCATCGAGGTCGTAGAGACCGACATGGCGCTGCAGCTCGCCGAGGGCGCCGTTGCCCATGTCGAGGAGCAGCCTGAAGCCGTCGGCCTCTACGAGGTAGCTCGAGCATGCCGAACCCGGTGACGGGAACGAGCCGGAGCAGCCGACGACGGTGAGCTTCATGGAGCGTGAACCTCCGAGACGTGGGAACGGGGAGGGTTCGTGCGGATCGTTGAGTGGTTCCTTGAGGTTCCTTGCGTTTCCTTGAGCGGTTCGTCGAGCGTAAGGCGCGAAACACCTGGTCGCTCCTCCACAGCGTTCCGTTGTGGGGGAACTCACCTGCTCTGTCACCGGTTCGATGGAAAGTGGCACACGGGTACGGTCAGGGGCATGGACATGTCCTGGTGGGTTGCCTTCGCCGTGGTGGTACTGCTCGCGCTCGTCGTGACGCTCGCCGACGGGATGGGACGCGGGACGCGCGGCCCGCGTGGACGCAGGCGCCCGCCGGGGGGCGACGACGGCGGCCGTGATCACCACGAAGGACCGTGAGGGTCGGCGGGGCGGATGCGCCGCGAGTTGGCCCTCCAGCGCCCCGACGCCGGCCTCAT
>DATCWZ010000465.1:0-17553 GCA_036566065.1 Streptomyces sp.
CGGGCAGTTGATCGTGCCGTTCGAGATCTCGTTCACGGCGCAGCCCTGATGCGTGCACTTCGAGGAGAACGCCTTGAACTGCCCGGCCACCGGCTGTGTCACCACCACACCTTTGTCGGCGAACACCATTCCGCCGCCCTCCGGGATGTCCGCGGTCTTCGCCAGCGCCCCGCCGCCGCTCTCGCCGCCACCCCCGCTCGCGCCGCTGGGTTTCCCGGCGGGCTGGACCGCGTCCGAACCGTACGAGTCCCGCGAGCCGCCGCATGCGGTGAGTGCGGCGGCCAGCCCGGTCGCACCCACCGCTGCGACGACGGTGCGGCGCCCGACATGGACCTGGCGCTCCTGCGATGCGCTCATCCCGGCTTTCCCTTCATCGGTGTACGTGACTTCGAGGGTGGATACGAACCGGCGGACCGCGGTGTTCAGACGCCGGAAGATTTTCTGCGGAGATCCGTTCACCGGTTCCGGCCGGTGCTCGCCCCGAGCGCGGACAACGGGGTCGCGATGCCCTCCAGGGACCGCTGCTCGGCGTTCACGGCGAAGAACACGGCCACCAGACCCGCGGCCACCATCAGCGACGCCCCCACACAGAAGGTCAGCACGGCATCGGCCACCACCCCGCTCTGTGTGAGACCGACGAAGAGCAGCGGCCCGGAAATGCCCCCGGCCGCGGTCCCGATCGCATAGAAGAAGGCGATCGACATGGCCCGCGTCTCCATCGGGAAGACCTCGCTGACCGTGAGGTACGCGGAACTCGCGCCCGCCGGCGCGACGAAGAGGACCGAACACCAGCACCGGGTCATCGTCGTGGCGTTGAGCCATCCGGCCCCGAACATCGCGGCCGTCGCAAACAGCAGCAGACCGGAGAGGATGTAGGTGCCCGCGATCATCGGCCGGCGGCCCACGTGTCGAACAGCCGACCGAGCAGCAGTGGCCCGAGGAGGTTGCCGAACGCGATGACTGCGAAGAAGTAGCCGGTCGTCCCGCTGGAGACATCGAAGAACGTGACCAGGATCGAACCGAAACCGAAGGTGATCGCGCTATAAGGGGAACGCCTGCCCGACGAAGAGCGTGAGACCAGCACCGCACGCCTGGGATAGTCACGGAAGACGGTCCTGCCGATCTCGACGAAGCCGGTACTGCGGCGCTGCTCAATGGTGATCTCGCCCGCCGCCGGGGGAAGTGGGCGGCCCTGCTCCTCCTCGGTCCGCCGCTCCACGTCGTCGACGAGTCTCTCGGCGCCCTCCGACCGCCCCGAAAAGAATACTTGCCGTCATGATCGGTGTGGGCGTGGCTCCGCCCCTCGGGGTGACCCTCCGGCCGCTACCGCCAGTGCGCTCTCCTCGCCGCCGAGCCGCCAGGCGCAGTGTGCCGCGGTGTCGTCGACTGCGGCCCCATCAAGTACGAGCCGCAGAGCGTGGGCGGTCCGTCTCTTGAGTGGGACGCCGATCAGCAGCGGTTACGTGCGAAGAGCCCGAATGTGGTGGCAGGACCGAATCGGTCCCCCAGTGCCTGCAGGACTCCTGCCTGCGTCGACCAGTACCGTTGCAGCTCCACATCGTGAAACATCGGTGCCAGAAGTCCCTGTAGGGCTACCTCATCCACTCCCTGCCGGACGACGTGGTATTCAGACATATCCGCCTCGTTTGTCTCGTCGTAGCGGCCGCGCAGGCGGCGCCCCCTGGTGGCCAGGCCACGGCGCAGTTCTCCCTGACCGAGCCTCCAAAGGAGATAAGCGCCGCGATCCAGGTGCATGGACAGTCCTGACCTGCGCGGGTACCACAGTGGGTCCTGAATGCTGAAGAAAACGCCGCCGGGAGCGATACGTTGAACGAGATGTCCGACGGCGCCCAGATAGTCCGGGATGTGATGCAGCACGGAGATGCATACCACGGCGTCGAGCGGCTCAGGACGGAAGATTGCCTTTCCTTCAGGGTCGTGAACGACGGTGACGCGTGGATTGTTCCGGAAGCGGTGCCGAAGGACCGCCGCACTGGGGGCGCTCATCTCCGTCACCTCGACCTTTGCCCCAGCCGCCGCCAGGTGGTCGGTAAAGGTTCCGTGTCCGGCGCCGACCTCGAGGACCCGGCACTGGCCATTTTGTTCGATGACCTTACCCACCAGGCTGTGTACGCCCGAGATCACTCGCTCGCGGATTTGGTGGTGCCGGATGTGCGGGGAGCCTTTTGCATAATCATGCCCATCTCCGTGGGCGCGTTCTTGAAGGTGCCCCATTGTGGGCCTACTCAGGATTTCTGTCATGCGAGGACACTAAACCAGAGTCTTCTTTTATGGCCGGGCTCACGGTGGTCGGGCAGCGCAATTCACGCGTCCAGCCGCAAACATTCCCCACCGACCGGTTGGGACCGGACTCTCCGTCGGTAGGAATAACTCATTTTCGGCACTCGGGGCTCAGGCGGGAGATGATCACAAGATCAGCTTGGATTTGGCAGCGAGGTTCTGCCGCTGACCACTCCGACGGTTCATCCGTAATGATCCCTGCCGGTCGGGGGCGGGCCGTCGCATGACCCGTGGGTGAGTCGGCATGTGCCGGATGTTCGTCGCGGCGATCCAGTAGCGCCATCCCATCCTCTTCTCGAAGCCGGTCAGCTTCTTCCGCTGCCGTCTTGACGGGAGGACCTGCGGACGATCAGCCGCATCGCCCTGAGTCAGCCATCGCGTGTTCACGCCAGCCAATCGGCGACCGGGTAGCCCTCTTGCGTCGTGCCGTCCCGCTTCACCGGGGTCTCCCGCGGGCTTTCGGGGATCTTCGCGATCGCCGCCTCGTCAGCGAGCTCTCCAGCACGGAGGTGGGCCGGATCGGGGTCGGTGCCGATCGTGTTCGTCATCCATGATCGATAACAACTCTGTCGCCGGACGTTCCAGATGCCGCGACCGCTTATGCCAGCCGAGCATGGCGTGTTGCCGTGAGCGCGTGGCCGGCTACTGCACCGGCTGCTGCCGTGCCGCACCGGGAAACGCGCTCCGCGACCCAACTGGCGTACACGGCACGGCCGGCCGATGCCCATGCGGGCCGTCGGCCCTACGCGTTGCCCCCGCGGCCGGTGAACAGTCGCGCCCAGTGGGTGGCGGTGAGGGCGACGAATCGGGTGTTGCCCACTGCGTAGCGCAGGAACATGCGGCGCGGCTCCTGGATCAGCCGATGGAACCATTCAAGGCCGACGCGCTGCATCCACCGCGGCGCCCTGCTGCGGACTCCCGCCACCACGTCGAAGGATCCGCCGACACCGACCATCAGGGCGCAGCCCAGGTCCTTCTGCCGGCGCGCAAGGAAGTACTCCTTGCGCGGACTCGGCACGGCGAGGAACAGGATGTCCGGACGGGCCTCGCGGACCGCCGCCACCACATGGGACTCCTGAGTCTCGTCCCAGTAGCCGTCCTGGTATCCGACGACCTCGACACCCTGGCTGGCGGCGATGCGCGCGGTCGCCTCGACCACTCCCGGTTCGGCGCCCAGGAGGTACACGCGGTATCCCTTGCGCGCGGCACTGCGCCACAGCGCCAGCATGAAGTCAATGCCCGCGACCCGCTCGGGCAGCGGGCTTCCCAGGAGGCGACCCGCCCACACAACCGACTGCCCATCGGCGTTGATGAGCGAACACGAGCGGATGATCCGGGCCAGCTCCGGGTTGTCGTGGGCCTGGACGATCTTGGCAGCGTTCAGCACGACGTGCTGGTGGGGGCCGCCGTCCGCGATCAGTGCTTCCGCGGACGCCACCGATTCCTTCAGGGTGAGCGGATGGACGGGCAACCCGCACACCATCGCGGGCCGACTCGGGCGGATGCGCTTGTTCGCGGCCTCCTGATTGTCCCACCACTGCATACGCATACAGCGCCTCCCCAACTCGTCGATCTGCTGGAAGCCGGTCAGACACTGGTGTCGCGCCAGAAGCCGACGAACGACTCCTCGACCCGTTGTGGTGCGTAGACGGGGCGAAGTTCCTCCCAGGCCCTTTGCTGACGCCGCCGGATGCCCTCAAGGTCGGCCACGCAGCTCTCGAGGAACGCGGCGACGGAGTCCGCGGTGCTCTCGATCTGCTCCACGCAACCGTGGCCGAAGAGTTCGGCGCTTCCCGGAGACGGCGTGGCGGCCACGGCGCAGCCGGCCTGCAGCGCTTCGAGGAGCACGAAGGGAAGCCCCTCGGCCCAACGGGACGGAAGGACGAAGACATCGGTCCGGGACCAGAAGGACGAGGCCCTCCCGGGGGGGAGCACGCCGAGGTCCTCGTCCACGGATGCCATGTGGGCATCGGGTACGTCCAGGCGCATTCCCGCCGCTGAGAACTGGACGTCGACGCCACGGCTCTTGAGTCGGCCGACCGCACGGCAGAGAAGGTCAAAACCCTTGGCCCGGCACCTCGTGCCGAGCCAGCCGATGCGCAGCACACGGGGACGTGCGGGCTCGCGCCCCAACGTGGCAGCAGCAGGCGCCGGGTTGCGGACCACGGTCACCGATCGTGCGCGGCACCCGCTGGTGCGCAGTTCCGTCGCAACGGTGTCGCTCAGCGCGATCCAGTGCGCTCCGGCCAGCGCGGTGCGCAGTACACCGCTTGCGGCCAGCCGGGCCGGCAACTGCGCGCCGTGCAGGTGCAGTACTGGTGTGCACCCCGCGACTCTGGCGAGCGTGATCACCAGGATGTCCCGGACGAGGGGCAGGCCCCATTGCGAGATCGGCAGGTAGACGGCATCCGGTGACCGCACGCTGAGCAGAAACGCGCATCGCCCCAAGACCGCCGCCGTGGCGCTGGCCTTGGCTGTCCACGAGGCCTCGAACCTGTCCGACCCGGTGCGGTCCGCAGTCAGGGGGACGACGGCCACTACACGGCACTGGCTCTCGAGGAGCGGCGTGAAGAACTCGGCGGCTCTGCCCATTCCACCGAGCTCCGGACCGTGCCGGAAGACCAGGACCCGAGGGCACGAGTTCGGCATACGCCGACGAAGAAACCGCACCGTCCTTGGAGTCCCTTCGGTGGCACGAACGAAACTGATTGGAATGCATGACACCATCCACAAGGCCGGGCGTACAGGACGACACGTCGCAGGCTGCCCGAAATTCAATGGGCTTCACGGGTGCATTCAAGTGAACGATGACTCTCCGCCGAGCCTCCACCCAAACGTCTTCCCGTCTGTGCCACTCTGGGCACGGTGAGTAGTTCAACGGGGTCCGGGGAAAACTCTCCGATTCCCTATATTGAGAATATATTATTTCGTTGAGGAGCTCCGTGGAGGAAGTAGAAATTCAGAGTTTCTGGTCCAGTCATCCGTGCGGCGATCAGCTCCTGGGTGCACCGGACGGCACGGAGAGGCAAGACTACGAAGCGTTCTTCCACCGGTACGACACGGCCAAGTATCGGCTGGAACCCCACATTCCCCGATGCCTGGACGCCTTGGACCTCCGAGGACGCCGCGTACTGGAGATCGGTCTCGGCCAGGGAGCCGAGGCGGAGCAGCTGATCCGGCGCGGCGCCCGGTGGACAGGAGTGGACCTGACGGATACAGCGGTCCGGCGGACAAGGACGCGCCTGGCCCTGCGAGAACTGCCCTTCGAGGCTGTCCACCAGGCGAGTGTCCTTGACCTACCCCTCCCGGACGACTCCTTCGACGTCGTCTTCAGTCACGGGGTCCTCCATCACGTCCCCGACATCCACCGGGCCCAGAAGGAGATCCACCGCGTCCTGAAGCCCGGCGGGGAGCTGGTGGTCATGCTGTACGCCCGCTGGTCGCTCAACTACCTCGTCTCGATCACGCTGCTGCGGCGGGCCGCGCTTCTGGTGGCCCACCCCCTGCAGCGGCTGGGTGTGCTCCACGAGTCGGGAGGACTGCTTGGCGCGCATTTGGACAACGCACGCAGGACCGGCCTCATGGGGTATCTGCGCATGTCGAAATTCATCCACCACAACACCGATGGTCCGCACAACCCCTATTCACAGGTCTACGACGTACGGCGCGTACGGCGTGACTTCCCGGATTTTGATGTCCGGCACGCCGAGAAACGCTTCCTGCACGCCCCGCCGCTGCCTCTTCACGGACTGGGCAGCGGTAAAACGCTGGGCTGGCATTTGTGGGTACGTTTGACGCCGAATGCCCGTTGACCTGTGGAGTACGGCCGTCTGGGGGATGCATGGCCGCGATCGTGGATGATTCCGGGGATTTTTCCTAGGGTGTTCGGGAAAAGGCGCGTACCCGCCGCGCAAGCTCAGAAAACAGGGCGCGTCGCCCATTCGCCAGCCTTACCACAGGGAGTACGTATGACAGCCAGAACGGCACTCATCACCGGAATCACCGGCCAGGACGGCTCCTACCTCGCCGAGTTTCTCCTGGAGAAGGGTTACACCGTCCACGGGATCGTTCGGCGTGCTTCCACGTTCACCACCTGTCGCATTGACCATCTCTACCAGGATCCGCACGATCCGGAAGCCCGGCTGTTCCTGCACTACGGCGATCTCACGGACGGCACCAGGGTCGCCGGTCTGCTCGAACGCGTACAGCCCGACGAGGTGTACCACCTGGCCGCCCAGTCGCATGTGCGCGTCTCCTTTGACGAGCCGCTGTTCACCGGGGACACGACAGCGCTGGGAACCACGCGGCTGCTGGAGGCCATTCGGACCACCGGCTTGCCCTGTCGCTTCTACCAGGCGTCCAGTTCCGAAATGTTCGGCGCGTCGCCCCCGCCGCAGCATGAGGGGACCCCGTTCCACCCGCGCTCACCGTACGGAGTGGCAAAGGTCTACGCGTACTGGATGACCCGCAACTACCGTGAGGCATACGGGCTCTACGCGGTCAACGGCATCCTCTTCAACCACGAGTCGCCGCGTCGGGGGCCCACGTTCGTCACTCGCAAGGTGGCCACGGCGGCGGCCCGGATCAAGGCCGGCCTCCAGGACAGCCTGTACCTCGGCAACCTGGAGGCGCGCCGTGACTGGGGATACGCCGCGGAGTACGTCGAAGCCATGTGGCTGATGCTGCAGCAGGACGACCCGGACGACTACGTGATCGCCACCGGCAGCAGCTACAGCGTGCGGGACTTCGTCGAGCGTTGCTTCAGCCATGTGGGCCTTGACTGGCGCGACCACGTGCGCTTCGACGAGAGGTACCTGCGCCCCACCGAGGTCGACGACCTGGTGGGCGACGCGTCGAAGGCCGCACGGGTTCTCGGCTGGCAGGCGAAGGTGCGCGCACCCGAATTGGCCGGCCTCATGATCGACGCGGAACTCCATTCACTCCTGGAGAAGGGCGGAGTCACGGTGCCCGTAGTCCCCCCTCCCGCTCCCCCGCTCGCTCGGCGCTGACCTGCTCGGATGGCCCGAGAGGCCATCCCCTTCCGTAAAGGTGGTCACATGATCAAACTGATCAAGTCCAGCTTCTACCGCGAAGCCGAGACCAAGCGTGCCCTGGCCGACTTCGTCCTGAACCAGGACGTGTTCAGCATGAACGAGCAGTGCCGCGCGTTCGAGACGGCATTCGCCGAGAAGCAGGAGCGGGCGTATGCGGTCTTCGTCACGAACGGAAGCGCGGCCAACCTTCTGCTGATCCAGGCCCTGTTGAACCAGGGGAGAATCCGGCGGGGGGCACGTGTCGGTTTCTCCGCCCTCACCTGGCCGACCAACGTCATGCCCCTGATTCAGCTCGGTCTGGAACCGGTCGCGATCGACTGCGAGTTGGACACCCTGAACGTCTCCCCCAGGACCTTCGAGGCGCACATCTCCCGATGCCAGGCGCTATTCCTGACGAACGTCGTGGGGTTCTGCGACGACCTTCCGGAACTGAACCGCATGTGCGAGGAGCGCGGTGTCCTCCTGATCGAGGACAACTGTGAGGCGCTCGGCTCGAGAGTGAACCGCACCCTGCTGGGCAATTTCGGCGTCGCCTCTACGTTCTCCTTCTTCGTGGGTCACCATCTGTCGACCATCGAGGGCGGGATGGTGTGCACCGACGACAAGGAGTTGTACGAGCACCTGGTCATCTCCCGCGCACACGGCTGGGACCGCAACCTGTCGACGGCAACACAGCGGAGGCTGCGGACCGGGGCCGAGGTGGACGACTTCTATGCCCGGTACACCTTCCACGATCTCGCCTTCAACGTCCGGCCCACCGAGATCAACGGATTCATCGGCAACCAGCAGATCCGCCACTGGGACGAGATCGTGGACAGACGTGCGGCCAACTTCAACCGATTCTGTGCGGCCATCACCAGCAACGACGACTTTCACCAGTACGACCTGGCCCATATGGACTCCGTGTCCAACTTCGCCATGCCGGTCGTGTGCCGCACACCGGAGCTGGCCGAGAAGTACCGCGCCGAGTTCGAGGCGGCCGGCGTGGAGATTCGCCCTGTCATCGCCGGGGACGTGCCGCAGCAGCCGTTCTATCGGAAGTACATCCAGGACACGACCAAGCGGCCGAACGCGCGACTCGTCCATGCCAACGGCTTCTACTTCGGAAACAACCCCGACATGAACGAGGAGGAACTGACCACTCTGTGTGACCTGCTCGGCGGCTGACCAGCAAGGCAAGAGGACCGGATCGGGGAGAAGGGCGGTCGGGATGGACCGGCGGGCAAAGATCTACGTTGCCGGGCACACCGGGATGGTGGGCTCGGCGATCGTGCGCCGACTGCGCGCCGACGGGTACGAGAACCTGCTCCTAGCCACGCGGGCCGAGTTGGACCTCACCGACCAACGAGCCGTGCGGGAGTTCGTCAGCGCCGAGCGGCCCCGGTACGTCGTCGACAGTGCGGCGCGGGTCGGCGGCATCCAGGCGAACATGAGCCAACCGGCGGAGTTTCTCTACGAAAACCTCCAGATCCAAAGCAACCTGATCTGGTCGGCCAAGGACGCCGGTGTGGAGACGTTCCTCTTCCTCGGCAGCTCCTGTATCTACCCCCGGGCGTGTCCGCAGCCCATGAGGGAGGAGTACCTCATGGAGGGTAAGCCTGAGCCCACCAACGAGGCCTACGCCTACGCAAAGATCGCCGGAATGAAGCTGTGCGAGTACATCCACGCCGAGTTCGGGATGAACTTCATCTCCTGTATGCCGTCGAACATCTACGGCGAGAACGACAACTTCGACCCCGAGACCTCTCATGTGATCCCGTCTCTTCTCCGCAGGATCCATCAGGCAAAGGTCGCAGGCCATTCCGAGGTCGTGATCTGGGGTACTGGATCGAGCCGACGCGAGTTCCTGTACGTGGACGACCTCGCCGATGCGGTCGTCTGGCTGCTCGGTACCTACACGCACCAGCAGTTCTTGAACGTCGGCGCAGGAGAGGACATCTCGATCCGGGAGTTGGCCGAGCGCATGTGCAAAGTGGTGGGCTATGAGGGGAAATTGCTGTTCGACCCCACGAAGCCGGAGGGCATGCCGCGAAAGCTGCTGGATGTCACCAGGCTGCACGAAGCCGGCTGGCGCCACCGCATCGGGCTCGAAGAAGGACTCAGGCGCACATACAACTGGTACCTGGACGACTACGCCGGTTCGACAGCAGATCCTGAACTTCGCGACCTGAACAGCCCATCGCCAGGAGAAGAGGGGATACTGTGCACCGGCGAAGAATCACGATCGTGCAGCCGTACATTCCACCCTACCGAGTACCGTTCTTCCGCAGACTGGCGGCCGATCTCCACGGCCAACTGGGAGCGGAACTGACCGTCGCGCACGGCTCGCCGCCTTCGGCCGCGGGCTGCGATCGCGATGACGGCACCCTCGCACTGGAAAACGCCGTGGGCCTCTCCGAGCGCTCCTGGCGGATCGGCGGACTCCCTGTTCGGGTGAGGCGGCTCGGGGATCTTCCCCACCGGTCGGACGTTCTCATCGTGGAACAGGCTCTCCAGAACCTGGAGACCTTCCCCCTGTTCGCCAGAGGATTGTCGCGGCGGGCGCGGGCCGGATGTGGGCCTGCCCTGGCCATGTGGGGCCATGGCCGGACCTACCACAAGGAGACCGGCCCGCTGCTCCGGGCGGCCAAGCGGGTTCTCACCCGGCAGGCGTCATGGTTCTTCGCCTACACAGCGGGGGGCGCGGACCACGTGATTGCGGGAGGGTTTCCGCGCGATCGCATCACTGTGGTGCACAACTCCACGGACACCACGGTCCTGGCGGCAGCCCGGAACGCCGTCACCGATGAGCAGGCCGCGGAGTTCGCCTCCCAGTACGGGCTGGTACCCGACCACACCGGCCTCTACCTGGGCGGCTTTCATGCGTCCAAGCGCATTCCGTTTCTGCTGGAAGCGGTGGCACACATCGTGAAGCGCATGCCCGATTTCAGACTTCTGGTCGCGGGTGACGGCGCGTGCCGGTCTTTGGTCGAGTCGTCTGCTGCACGCGGAGACGGCGTGGTTTACGTGGGCCCCGTTCACGACGACCGCCGCGCGTTGCTGGGTGCTGCGTCACGGCTCATGCTCATGCCCGGGCTGGTGGGACTGTGCGCTGTCGATTCCTTCGCACTCCGCACCCCGCTGGTGACGACGGACTGGCCCGGCCACAGTCCGGAATTCGAATACCTGGAACACGGCAGGAACGCTATGGTGGCCTCCGGTGGGCCGGAGCAGTATGCGGAAGCCGTGGTGAGGACTCTGTCCAATCCCGAGCTCATGGCCCGGCTCCAGCGAGGTTGCGAGTCGGACTCGGAAAGCTACACGGTGGAAGAAATGAGCGCACGCTTCACGGCGGGTGTGGCCGAGTTACTGGAGAGGCGTCCTGTCGATACTTTCGGCGGCTGACCGCGACAGACGCCCCGGCAAGGAGAGCCGTTCCCCAGCCGCATACAAAGGCGACGTCCTGCATACCTCGTACACAGTCGGCGGGACGGCCGCACACCGTGCCCGAAAAAATCCGGCAGAACGCGCGTGCTAGCTTTCCCGCCCTCCGGATCAGACGACGTGACATCGGAACGTCCCTGATCTCGGCCTCGACGACTGCTGCGGTACGTCCCCCGCGGAAGGCCCGGTGCACCACACCCGGCAGAGTCAGCCTGTCCTGGTCGGGTGTCTCGAAGACAAGTGCGGCGCGGGTGAAGAAGATACGTGCTCCGCGATGGACCATCTCATGGAAGAACACGGAGTCCTCGCCGCCGGTCCTGTCGAAGGCAGAGTGGAAGCGCAGACCCGTGCGACGGACCGTGGACATGCGGACCAGCGTATTTCCGGATTGTGCGAACCCTTCCAACGGCCCGTCCTCCTGAGTCCGCACCTGGCGGATCAGCCGGCCTCCGCCCAGCCACCGAGGTGCATGTGGAGGCAGACGGACCGCGACAGGCCCCACGACGACATCGGCGTCGTTCGCCTCAGCACTGGTGATCAGTGCACGGAGCCACCCGGGAACCGGCCGCTCATCGTCGTCGATGAACACCAGGGCGTCGTGCTGCTGGGCCGCGTCCATCGCCGCGTTGCGGACCTGGGAGAAACCCGGCAGCTCCACTCGCCGGTACTCGACCCCGCAGGCGGCCGCAGCGACTCGGGCCGTCTGCGAACCGGCTGGCGAATTGTCCAGCAGCATGACGGAGGCCGTACGCCCACTGCTGTTCTCGGCGCCGTGAGCTTGCTGAGCGAGGTCGTCGAGCAGAGGACGCAAGGGGCGAGCACCTGTCGTCGGCACCGTGATGAGAATGGTCTTCAGCGTCTTGGGCATGGGGGACGTCTTCCAGTCGCTGGTGGGTGAACTGTTCCGTCGCGAAGGCAGGGTCACCGAATCTCCGATCAGTGACTGCGGGCCCTGTGTCAAAGAAGTCCGATCGTCCGCATCCTCTCCAGCGCGGTGCGGACTCGTACGCTCCAGTCGCCCACGTCCCGCAGTCGGTTCAGTGCTCGGTTCACGATCGGCTGCCATCTGCTCGGTGAGGCCAGGATGTCCAGCACCTGCTGGGCCGGGTCGCGCCAGTCGACCTCCACGACCGGATTGAATCCCATGAGGGCCACCAACTCAGAGGGGGCATGTCCAAGGACGAGACACCCTGACGCCATGCTTTCCAGGTAGCGCTGAGTCATCGTTTCGACGCTGCCGGAGCGCTGCGGATGGGTCAGAGAGGACGGGAAGCAGACAGAGATCACCGCCTGCGACAGACCCCGCCGCAGGGCATGCTCATCGGGGTAAACGAGTCGGCCTGGTCCGGCCTCGTACAGGTGGGATAGGGGCGAACGCAGCCGTACGGCCTCGGTGACCGCCTCGTGCCAGGCCGGGTGCCGACGCCCGAGTTCCAGGACACCGACGTTCCTGTCGGCCAGGCATGTGCCGGAGTCGTGCCGATCCATCCGGGTTGCCTCGGGAAGATGGACCACCTCGGACCGCGGCAGGGCCCGGGCGAGGAAGCATGCCGACTCCAGAGCCGTGACGAAGACAGCCGGAGGCTGCAGGGGCCGCAGTCTCCGGGCCCACAACTCCCAGTTCGGCTCCCAGACGTCCCAACAGTAGGGCACAACGTCCCCCATGAGGCCGGCCGCATAGAGCTGACCGAACCGGGCTCCCATCAGGGGAACGATGACCGGCCCCCGGCGGCGACGCCGCCCATGAGGGAGCGCGAGGTGAGATTTGGCGAGAACCCGACCGATCCACGGCGAGGTGTTGACCGGCTCGTCGACGGCTCCTTGCCTGACACATTCCGCAATGAGGTCCCTCACCGCGTAATGCGCGGGGTGTTCCTCCGAAAGGGGGACAGCCACGCGCAGTAGTTCAGTCGTGGAACGGTGACGAGAGTCGACAGCAGTCGTTGCCACTCTGCATGCTCCTCACAATCGATCAGGCGCCCGAATTCGTTTATTGACTGCCCGGCGGCGAATATACATCGTTTTCCGGTAATGTCGACGTAGCATGCTGATGAAGCTTCACCATGAAGGGACCTCCACACGTGGTTCTCCACGCTCATATTTCAGTAGGGTTGGCCGCGTCGTGTCAGTACATGGACTGACTGGGCCCCGACGCGCGTCCCGTGCAACCCTCACTCCCCATCTGCGGGCCGCAGGACGCTCACTCGGGGTCAAAGCCGTGAGCCTTCCTATTACCACCGTCTCCGCGCTCGTAGCGACACGGACCGTGGTGGATACTCTCGGCCCATCCGGCTTCGCATTTTTTGCACTTGTCACGACGTTGCCGACTCTTTTACCCATCAACGATCTCGGCACCGGGGCTGCCATTGTCGGTGCCACATGGCAGAAGAGTGACGGCCGGAATCAAGATCTGCGTCGCACGATCACCGCAAGCGCGCGCTTGCTGAGCTGCATGGGATGCCTGGGTGCCCTGGCGGGAATCGTTCCCGCGTTCATGGGTGTCTGGGGCACCCTGCTGAATTCTGAAGCGCAGCATTCCGTTGAGATTTCCGTCGCCGTCGCTTTCGTACTCTTCGGGTGTAGCCTGCCATTGAACCTGGGAAATTCGGTGCTGATCGCACTGAATCAAAATCATATTTCCCTACTTATTCAGATGGTGGGCAGTCTGCTCACGCTGGGGTTCATCTCTATTTCGGGAGCCGTTCATGCGCCGTCGATGGTCTTCATCGCATCGGGATTCGTTTCGCAGTGCCTGGTCGGGTTAACGTGTCTGCTGTGGGCCGGACGAATTATCGGTCTGCCACTTCTCGGCCTGGTTCTGGGAAGCCTCGGGCCAGGACGTGCCGTCACGCGCATCTGGCATCTCGCCGGACCCATGGCGGTCATCAACGCCTCCTTGGCCGTGGCCTTCTCCACCGACCGGCTGGTACTCATCCACGTCGCCGACCCTGCGGCCGTGGCCGCCTACTCGGCTGGTTCACGCCTGTTCGCTCCCACTCTCGCTTTGGCAAGCGCCACCGGCCTGCCCCTGTGGGCCGTGTTCGCCCGGCAACGTGACACCTCAGGCGGGCCGCGCGCACGTGATGTCGCCCGCCTGACGGTGTACTTCGCGATCGGAGGGGCGGTCGTCGGCGGGGGGCTGATCCTCTTCGGCCCCGCTGTCGCCTCGTGGATGCTGCACGGGCAAGTCACTGTCGGCACCGGTCTCATGGCGGCCTTCGCGGCCCTGCTGTTGGTCCAGTCCGCCGCCTATCCGACCAGCATGCTGCTGACCGACGCCGCCGGGCTGAAGTTCCAAGCGAAGAGAGCCGGCGTGATGGCGGTGCTGAATCTCGTGCTCTCCATCGTGCTGGCACGGCATTTCGGTCCGAGCGGACCTGTCATCGGGTCTGTCATCGCGGTCACGACATGCCTTTTTCTCCCCAACGTCTGGAGGGTCATGTCTCGTGCATGATGTGGTGAATGTGAAGCCGGTACGCCCGAGACCCGGCGGAAAAACTGTCAGGGCACTTCGCTGCAGGAGGCCCGCGTTCGGCAAGGAGCCCGTGCTCGTGCCGCCGCAAGAGGGTATCGCGCCCTTGCTCGTGGCAGCGGCGATGGGGCTGTGCAACGCCTGGGGACCGTATGAGCAGACCGGTGTGACGGTCGGACACGTCATTGCCCTGGTGATCGCACCCGTGTGCCTCGCAGCGGCGTGGCGCTGGAAAATGGCGCGTTGGAACATTATTCTCCTGTGTTTCTGGCTGCTCGCCTCTGCTTTCACTGAAATCATGGCGGATGACTCTGCCCATGATGCGGTCCTCGTCCTGTCCCGACCATTTTTCGTTCTTGTGAGCTTCTGCGGAGCGATGTGGGCCCTGCAATGCACACCCTCCGTTGCCCGTGCGTATGTGGTGACCTTCGTCGCCGGACTCGTCCTGAATATCGCCATCTTTCTGAGAAGTAACCCGAGTGCCGATTCATGGAAATACGGATACGGCCCGGTGGTCAGTCTGGCCGTTGTTCTTCTCGCCCTCGTCCTGCTGGGGCGGCAGAAACAATCCGCCGCCATTCTCTTGATGATCTCGATGGCGTTTGTCAATCTTTTTCAGGGGTTCCGCTCGGAATTCATGGTCGTCTGTATGGCGGGTGCGATGGCGATCCTGACAGGGCGTCGCGGACTGCGGTCCGACTGGAAGAGGGTCGTGCTAGTGGTGGTCGGCCTCATCTCACTCGCCGCGGTCGTGCCGACTGCTTACGGAAATCTCGCGTCCAGCGGAAGGTTGGGGACTGAGCAGCAGTACCGATGGGAGCGGCAGAGCCAGGTGGACGGCGGCGTACTGGTGGGCGCCCGTCCAGAAATCGCAGCGTCCTATGTGATCGTCAAAGAGTCTCCGCTCGTCGGCCGCGGATTTACGCCCGAAGTGAGCTACCGGACCCGTAGCGAGTTTCTGGGAAAGCTGCAGGCCGGGGACGCAGATTTCAACGAGCGCCGAGAAAACTACTATTTCGGCAAGGGGCTCTACCTGCACTCGGTTCTGTTTCAACTCTGGGCTGAGACCGGCGTGGCGGTAATTCCCGGAATTCTCCTGCCTGTTCTGTTCGTGTTGCTGGCTCTGGTTGCCGCGGTCAGACAGGGATCCAGGCCGTATGCCCTGCTCTTCGCATTCTTGTGCTCGCAACTCGCCTGGGACCTCCTGTTCTCCCCCTGGCCAAGGCTGGAAGGTCTCTATCTCGGCACCGCTGCCGCGGCGGCCGTGCTGTACCTGGGGTCCTGGTCGCGGTCCGGCCCCGCTTCTCCGGCCTGATCCGCCGTACAGACCCTAGGACTCGATGAATCACAAGGAGTCATTCATGCAGGTTGGTATCGTCGTGCCCACGCTCGGTGATCGGCCCGAGCTACTGAAGGAATGTCTGACGTCGCTGACGGAGCAGAGGTGTGCCGGACTCCGCCTCGTTGTTGTGTCTACTCCCGGCGCGGTGGAGGACGTACGGAGAACCACGTCTCCCGAACTGACGGTGCTACCGCAGAACGGGGCCGGAATCGTCGACGCCGTCATGACGGGCTGGAAGCATTTCGGCGACGGAGTGGACGTTCTGAGCTGGCTGGGTGACGACGACCGGCTGCCGTCCGGTTCCCTTGCCGTAGGGCTGCGAGCCCTCGGGCGTCGTCCCGATGCCGCCATGGCATACGGCCAGGTGCGCTACATCGACGCCGCCGGCAGAGCCTTCAAAGCTGTTCGTCCGGGGCGGGTGGGCTCCTGGTTGTTGCACTTGGGGCACAACATGGTTCTCCAGCCCGGCTGTCTCTACCGGCGTTCCGCGGTGGAGGCCGTTGGTGGGCTCGACAACAGCTTTCGCCTTGCCTTCGATGTCGATCTGCATCGAAGACTCGCCGACCATGGGCGGCTGCAGTACGTCGCCTCGGTGCTCGGTGAAGCCCGCTGCCATCCCGGCTCGCTGACGGTCCGTAGACGGTCGGAGTCCCAGCGTGAAGCCGAGCTCGCGCTCAGCCGTCGGATGCCGGGCTGGCTGCGCAGGACAAGGCCGCTCTGGCGACTGGCGAGCGACGTCGTCGTTCTGGCTGTGTCGAAGGTCGCCAGCCGTTCGCTGACCACGCCATGAGGTATGTCCGAGCTGCCCTGCGGATGCCATGGAGTGCCGTCCACGCGGCCCTTCATCGGGCCGCCGGTAGCAGCGGGCGGCGTTGTCGCCTTCCTCGTCGACAGACAGGGACATCCGGGCCATAAGGCCGCTTTGAAGACGAGGCGCCTTCTGCGTTCATGTCCTGCCACCATCAGCCGGTTCGCACACGGCACCTCGAGGAAGGAATTCTCTGGTGTTCTCCACTGCCTGCGTCGTCGGCCTCGGCTACATCGGCCTCCCCACCGCCGCCGCCCTCGCCACCCATGGCATCGACGTCATCGGTGTCGACGTCAACCCCGCCACCGTCGAACTCATCAACGCCGGCCGTGCCCCCTTCGTCGAACCGGATCTGGCGGTGGCCGTCAGCGGGGCTGTGGCCATGGGCCGATTGCGTGCGACCGGCGCGCCCGAGCCCGCCGAGGCCTTCATCATCGCCGTCCCCACCCCGCTCCAGGAGGACCGCACGGCGGACCTGTCGCACGTGCGCAGCGCCGCGGCCTCGGTGGCCGAAGTACTCAAGGCCGGTGACCTCGTCATCCTCGAGTCGACCTCGCCACCCGGCACCACCGTTGAACTGTCCCGGTGGCTGGGCAAGCACCGACCCGACCTGACCTTCCCGCACGACGTGGGCGACGCGCCCAACGTGCGTGTCGCCCACTGCCCCGAACGCGTCCTGCCGGGCCGGACGATGATCGAGATCGTGACGAACGACCGTGTCGTCGGCGGCGTGGGCGAAGGCTGCGCCGACCGGGCACGCGCCCTCTACGAAGTGTTCGCCAAGGGGGAGTGCCTGCTCACCGACGCCACCACGGCGGAGATGGCGAAGCTCAGCGAAAACGCGTTCCGAGACGTCAACATCGCCTTCGCGAACGAACTGTCCATGGTCTGCGACCACCTCGGCATCGACGCGGGCGACGTCATTGCCCTGGCCAACCGTCACCCGCGGGTTGACATCCTGCGCCCGGGGCCGGGTGTCGGCGGGCACTGCATCGCCATTGATCCCTGGTTTATCGTCAGCACCGCGCCCCGGCAGTCGCGTCTCATCCGGCTCGCCCGCGAGGTCAACGACGAGCGGCCCGACTATGTGCTCGGCGAGGTCGTCCGGACGGCCGACCGGTTCAAGGACCCGGTGATCGCCTGCCTCGGTCTG
>DATCWZ010000306.1:0-6375 GCA_036566065.1 Streptomyces sp.
GCCGGGGCGCCGCCGCCTCCGCCCGCGTAGGAGGGGACCGTGGGCGGAGGCGGCGGCCAACTCCCCGCCCCGGCGGGGGGTTCGTGCGGTGCCGGGTATGCCTGGTGCGCCGCGGACGGAATCTGGGCTGTCGGCGCGTCCCCGGAAGGTGTCGCGTCGGGCATGGACGGAAGCGTGCTTCCGTCAGGGGCGCCCTGCGGAGCGGCGGCCGGCACTGGAGGTGCGGACGGTACGGACGGAACCGCGGCGTCCTCGTTGCCCTCGTTCTCGGTGCTCACAGCTCTTTACTCCTAGGTTCCACTCGGCATTTCGGCAAGAGATCCGCTGTGCACGTGTCTGCGGTCAGCTTTTCCCACAGCACGTCAGGCCACTGTAAGCAGGACCTGTGGATCCGCACACCACTCTTTACATCAGGCAAAACGGTCTCCCATAACAAGGTGTGCCCACCCGTCGTGCCATGGTGGCACCATGACGCGGTGACCCACGCACGGCAGCAGACCACGCGCCCACCCATCCAGGTCATCGCCCACCGCGGGGCATCCGACGACGCCCCCGAGCACACGCTGGCCGCGTACCGGAAGGCGATCGAGGACGGTGCCGACGCTCTGGAGTGCGATGTACGGCTGACCGCGGACGGACAGCTCGTCTGCGTGCACGACCGACGGGTGAACCGTACGTCCAACGGTCGCGGCGCCGTATCGGCCCTCGAGCTCGCGGACCTCGCCGCGCTGGACTTCGGTTCCTGGAAGGACCACGAGGAGTCCCCCGACTGGGACCCTGTGCCGGGCGAGCTCACCTCCGTACTCACGCTGGAACGGCTGCTAAAACTGGTCAGCGAGGTGCGGGCGGCGGGGCGGCCGGTGCAGCTCGCCATCGAGACCAAGCATCCGACCCGCTGGGCGGGCCAGGTCGAGGACCGGCTGCTCCATCTCCTCAAGCGGTTCGGTCTGGACGTTCCGCCGGCGGACGGGCCGTCGCCGGTCCGCGTCATGAGCTTCTCCGCCCGGTCCCTGCACCGCATCCAGGCCGCCGCACCGGCTCTGCCGACGGTGTTCCTCATGCAGTTCGTCTCGCCCCGGCTGCGGGACGGGCGGCTGCCCGCCGGGGCGCGGATCGCCGGTCCGGGGATGCGGATCGTACGCAGCCACCCCAGTTACATCGAGCGGCTGCACCGCGCTGGTCATCGCGCGCACGTCTGGACGGTGAACGAACCGGAGGACGTCGAGCTGTGCGTACGTCTCGGAGTCGAGGCGATCATCACGAACCGCCCGAAACAGGTGCTGTCCCAACTGGGCCGCTTTTAATATTGATTACGGGGAGTACACCGGCGCATTCACCGCGTACCCGGCAATGACGAGTGCATCACACGTAGGCCTTTGGCCGGTTTCCGGCCCAGTCACGGGGGGCATCCAACTCGTGGCGTGGGGCAAAGGAGGTCTCGGGGGTGGCGTTTGTGGTGGCACAGGAAGTGCCCACGTCGTCGAGCATGGCCGTGCCCCATGGCCCTGCGGGCGTGGGGCAGGCGCGGCACCGTATGCGCGAGCAGCTTCGCGACAACGGGGTCGCGGACACGGTCGTCGACGATGCAGTACTGATCCTTTCCGAACTTCTCAGCAATGCCTGTCGGCACGGCAGGCCGCTGGGCCGACAGGCAGATGTGGGTGACGGCGACATCCGCGCCTCGTGGCGCGTGGACATAAGGGGCGGGCTGACCGTCGAGGTGACGGACGGAGGCGGCCCGACCAGGCCGGTCCCGGCCACACCCTCGGTGACCGCACGGGGCGGGCGAGGGCTCGCCATCATCAGCGCCCTGGCACAGGAGTGGGGTGTGCGGGACGACACCTCGGGTGAGGTGACGGTCTGGGCCCTGGTCTCGGCTGGGCCGGGGCACGAGGGGTACGTATCCGGCTCTGCCGCTCCGGAGCGCAGGGCGCCCGGCTCCGGCGGGGCTCGCGGACGCGAGGCGCTGGGCGGGCTGGACCCCCGGAACGGGCTGGCGGGCCTGAACGGGCGGGGTGGGCTGAGTGGGCTGGGGGGATTCGAAGGGCTGGACTTCGCGGACGCCTTCGACGACGCGGGCTGACGCGGGGCGGGTCGGGGGGTGAGCCAATGTGGCCGGGTGGGCCCGGGGCTCCGAGGAGCGGGCTCGCCGCGGTGTGGGCGGATAGGCTCGCGGCCGAGACCGCACTGTCGCAATCGGGAGAACGCCCACCATGGCCAAGAAGCGCCCTCAGTCCAAGGCCGGGAAGCAGCAGCTCAAGGACGGTGAAATCCCGGTCGTCGGGGCCCGCGAGCCCTGCCCGTGCGGTTCCGGCCGCCGTTACAAGGCGTGTCACGGCCGCGCCGCGGCCCATGCCGTGACCGAGTTGGTCCAGCGCCCCTTCGAGGGACTGGCCGACGAGTGCGACTGGATCGCTCTGCGCGAGCTCGTGCCCGCCGCCACGGTCGAGCTGGCGCTGAAGGACGGGCTGCCCGACGGCGTACCGTCCGTATCGCTCGCCACCGTGCTGCCGATGGCCTGGCCCGCGCTGCGCCGCGACGACGGGTCCGTCCTGCTCGCCCTGCAGAACGACACCTCCTCCGGTGACCTGAGCCGGGACCTCGCCGACACCCTGCGGCGTGCCCTGGAGGCCGAGCCCGGTTCGCCGGTCGCGGCCCGCCGCGCGCCCGCCGACGGTCCCCGGCTGCAGGACGTGCTCGACCCTGCCGCCGCGTTCGAGCCCGTCGTGCACTCCGGCTTCGAGTTCTGGATCCCCGACGCGGAGAACGCCTCGGCCGAGGTGACCGCCTCACTGGAGCGGGCCAACGCCGCGGCGATCCCCACCACACGGCTCACCGGCGTGGACGCCGCCTACTGGTGCGAGACCCCTGAGAAGAACCATCTGCGCTGGGTCATGCCACACCCCGAGGAGCGGCTCCTCGACGCGCTCGCCCGGCTGCATGCTGCGGGCACCTCCTCGCTCGGCGAGGGCACCCGGCTGGTCGGTTCTTTCCGGGCACACGGACTGATGGTCCCCGTCTGGGACCTGCCGAGCGCGATGGGCGCCGAGGAATGCGAAAAGCCCGCCGCGCAGTTGGCGGAACGGCTGGCGCAGGCGCTCGCCGCCACCACCCCGCTGACCGGCGAGGAGCGCCGGGCACGCGGCGGACTCACCAACCGCCAGGTGACGCTGAGCTGACCCGCGGCACCACCGTACGGGCATACTGTGATTCGCGTCACAGCGCCCTACCCGTGGGTAAATCGCTGTCCGAATAATCGAGATCGAATTTGCTAACGGCAGATCTCTTGTTACCGTTCTGGAAGCCCGGTCGCTGGTGCATCCCCCGTCGCCAGCGGCCGGGCGTCCTCGTTCCCGGGTACGGACACCGGGGGTCCGCCCGAGGGGCACCCCGCTCCAGCCGTCCCGTTAACCGGGCGCCGTTCGCGGCGGGTTGACTGCCCGTCGGCTCCTGACGGGTGCCGCCCCCGCGTCGCCGGCCACCAGCCCCGCGCACACTTCTCTCACCGAACCGTTGCCTTTCGGACAGAGGTCCGGCACCGGTATCCCTTTATTTCCGGAGAGCACGGAAGATACTCGGAACGCGGAGATCCTCGTAATCAAGGAGAAACAGCCGGGAAATCCTGTCCGTGCTATCAGAAAGTCCACTATCAGCGGCTTTTGTACCGACCGCACCGACGAATTCCGGACGACAGGCCAGGAAGGATATTTTTTCCCACGGATTACGCGCATCCGTGCGTCCGGGAATCCAGTTATCGCGGAGCTCGGGCCGAGTCCTACTCGTACGAGTGAACGTGCCGAGTGAGCCGCCCCGGGCTCCGCACATACTGCCGGTCCGTCAGTAGGCGAGCCTGCTGCCGCCGTCCGGGGCGCTGTTGCTCGCCTCGACCAGCGCGTCCAGCACCGTCCCCACATCCGGCAGCCACGGCGCCGCGGAGCCCTGCAGCGGAGGCCGTTCCCAGCGCACCTGCCCCGCACCCACCTCGGACGGGGGAAGGATGAGGTAGCCGCCTTGACTGTGGAACCGCAGCGAGCTGGGCACCCAGTCCTGGGCGTGCAGCAGCTCACCGAGCCGTTCCAGGGTGTACGGGGCGACGAGCATCGACCACCGGGTGGGCGTGGCGACGACGGGGCCGAGCCGCATACCCATGCCGTCCAGCGCGGTGAGAGCCCGGGCCCCCGCCACGGCGGGCAGGCTCAGCGCACACGGCGCCCGGTCGCCGGTGGCGAGCACGATCGGCGCGACGGGCCGGTTGGTCCACCACCAGCGCACCATGCGTTCGTCGGTGGTCGCGGCCAGGAGGCCCGGATCGAAGGGGTGTGCGCCGGGCACGGCGCAGTCGGGATCGGGGCAGGCACAGCCGCGGCCGCGCTCACCGCGCGCACCGGCCGTCACCGGCCCCACTCCGGGCAGGACGGGCCACTGCCATACGGTGGCGCAGGTCAGAGCCGCGTCGAGCTGGACGGGCCCTTCCTTGCGCCGGAGCCGGTGCCTGCGTCGCCTTCCGAGGATCTCGCGCATGAGCGCTCGTTCCTTTCCGTTGAACGCCGAGGTCCACATCACGCACATGTTCGTCACACCATGTGCGGATCTCTTCGCTGTGCGTACATGCTCTTCGGATCTGCGGTGTGAGCCAGCCGTCGGAGTCGAGCGTGAGCCGAACAGAGTGGAACCGAGCGGAATGGAGCTGAGCCGAGTTGAACTGAGCCGAGTCGAACCGAGCGGAGTTGAGCGAGCCGAGCCGATCGAACCGGGTCCAGCCAGTACATGGCGAGGCCGGCGTACGCATCGTGCTTGCCGTCCCTGGTGCAAACCCCGCCACTCGCGGGTGGGGTGCGGCCGTCATGGGTGAGGACGCCCGGGCCGGCTGCCAGGTTCCGGGGCGATCACAACTGCCCCTGCTCATCACCGATTAGGTACCCAGCTTGCCAGGGATGACGCTCCCTCCGGCGCTTCACCCCGAGGGCATCCCCTGTGGAGCACACCCAGTCGACCGCAAATAGCTGCTGGAGGTGCAATTTTTGGCCAACTTTACAGAGGTATGGACACCACAAATACCGGGAGGACAATGCTGGACATCAGCTTACTTGTGCGTGTAGATGTGGATGCACTGATAGCGGCGCAGAATGACATGGGGGTTTGCGATGCTATTCACCGCAACACGCCGGTGGGAAAGCCGCCTGCCATGAGCGCCCCCCACCTGCCAAAAGTGGCTGGAATCGATCCCATGGTTCCTGTTTCAACGCACACTGCCGGTCCTCTGCCCGGCGTGCCGCCCGCGCCGGGAGTGTTCATCCAGGACCGGCTGGCCGGCTGGGTCTCCGACCTCACCACGCTCCACGAGCTCACCGAGCGCCTCGCCGGAACCCACGCCCTTGACAGCGCCCTGCGCGAACTGCTGAACGCCGGAGCCGCCCTGGTCGGCGCGCACCGCGGGCTCCTCTTCCTCGAACCCGCCGACGGCGGCGGCCCCTTTGCCACCATGAGTCTCGGCCTCACTCACGCGGAGGTCGGCCATATCGAGACGGTGCCGCGCAGCGCCACCTCGTACGGCCGGACCCTCGACGGCTACCCGAACGCCCAAGCACCGCTGGCCTGCCCCGATCTGCTCGGCGACGACACCCTGGACCCCCGCCAGCGCTCGGTCGCCGCCAGTATCGGATACGGCGCCAGCTACGCCCTGCCGCTCGCCACCGAGGCCGCCGGGCGGCTGGGCGTGGCCGTCTGGCTGTACGACGAGCCCGCCGAACCGCTGGAACGCCAGCGTCATATGGTCGGCCTGTACGCGCGGTACGCCACCGAGCACTTGGCCCGCCTGGTGGAACTGGAACGTGCCAGGGCCGATGCCGCCGTCATCGCCGAGGAACTCCTCCCCAGCCGGCTGCCACGCCAGACCGGAGTGCGGCTGGCCGTCCGCCACCGGCCCGCGCCGAAGGGCGGCGGCGACTGGTACGACGCGCTCCCGCTCCCGGACAACGCGCTCGGCCTCGCCGTCGGATCGGTCGGCGGTTCCGGGCCCGCCGCCCTCGCCGCGATGGGCCGGATGCGTGCCAGCCTGCGGGCGTACGCCGTGATGGAGGGCGAGGACCCCGTCGCCGTACTCTCCGATCTGGAACTGCTGCTGCGGCTCACCGAACCCGCCGGGGGCGCGACCGCCCTGTTCGCCTACTGCGAACCCGCCCGCCGCACCATGGTGCTGGCCGGCGCCGGGCACACCCCGCCGCTCGTCGTCGGCGACCGGCGCACCGAATTCGTGGAGACGACACTCTCGGCGCCCCTGGGGATGCTCGCCTGCTGGGAGGCGCCGAGCGTCGAGATCAGCCCGGCCCCCGGAGAGACCGTGCTGCTCTATACGGACGGGCTGCTGCGCCGCAC
>DATCWZ010000348.1:0-3924 GCA_036566065.1 Streptomyces sp.
GCGTCGGCGGCGCGCTCGTGGACGCCCCCGCCCCGGTCGCGGCCCCCGTCGCGGCGCGGTCCGTCCGCAGGGTGTGGGCCACCGGCCTGGTCACCGCGCTCGTCCTCGCGGGCTTCGTCTCCTTCTACGCGTCGTCCAGCCCGGACGGCCTGGAGAAGGTCGCCTCCGACCAGGGCATCGACCGCAACGTCCAGGAACACACCGCCGCCGACTCCCCGCTCGCCGGATACGGCGTAAAGGACATCAGCGACGCCCGCCTGTCGGGCGGCCTCGCCGGGGTGCTCGGCGTCGGCGCCACCGTCGCGGTCGGCAGCGGTGTCTTCTGGGCGGTACGCCGACGCCGTACGCCGGAGACAGCCGCCCCCCGCACAGCCGGGTCGCTCTGACATGGGCGCCGGGCACGCGCACTCGCTCTACCGGCACAGCCATTCACCGGTCCACGAACTGCCCCCGCACTGCAAGCTCGCCGCCGTCTTCGGCTTCGTCCTGGTCGTCGTGTCCACCCCGCGCGAGGCGATCTGGGCCTTCGCGCTGTACGCGGCGCTGCTCGCGGCCGTCGCCGCCACGGCCCGTATCCCGGCCGGATTCCTGCTGAAGCGGCTGGTCATCGAGGTGCCGTTCGTCGCGTTCGCGGTGCTGATGCCGTTCGTCGTGCCGGGCGAGCAGACCGAACTCCTCGGCCTCTCCGTCAGCGTCCCCGGCCTGTGGGGCGCCTGGAACGTGCTGGCCAAGGGCACCCTCGGCGTCGCGGCGTCGCTGATCCTCGCCTCCACCACCGAACTGCGCGCCCTGCTGCTCGGGCTCCAGCGGCTGAGGATGCCGCCGCTGCTCGTACAGATCGCCTCCTTCATGATCCGGTACGGCGATGTGATCACCGACGAGCTGCGCCGGATGTCGGTCGCCCGCCGCTCCCGCGGATTCGAGGCCCGCGGTGTACGGCACTGGGGCGTCCTGGCCAAGACGGCAGGCGCGCTGTTCATCCGGTCGTACGAGCGCGGCGAACGCGTCCATCTCGCCATGGTCAGCCGCGGCTACACCGGGACCGTGCCCGTCATCGACGAGGTGACCGCCACCCGCGCCCAGTGGGCGTACGCCGGCGCACTTCCCCTGCTCGCCCTCGCTGTGTGTCTCCTGGGATGGACCCTATGACCCTGCCCGCCGCCCCCGTATCCGGCCTTGTACCCTCCACCGCGCCGTCCTTGGAGGTCAGCGGCCTCGCCTACGCCTACCCCGACGGCCACCAGGCGCTCTTCGGCGTCGACCTGACCATCGGCCGGGGCGAACGCGTCGCCCTCCTCGGGCCCAACGGCGCGGGCAAGACCACCCTCGTCCTGCATCTCAACGGCATCCTCGACGCCGGGGCGGGCACCGTGCGCGTCGCCGGGACGCCCGTGGAGAAGCGCCACCTCGCCGAGATACGCCGCCGCGTCGGCATCGTCTTCCAGGACCCGGACGACCAGTTGTTCATGCCGACCGTCCGCGAGGACGTCGCGTTCGGGCCCGCGGCGGCCGGACTGCGCGGCCCCGCCCTGGAGGCGCGGGTCGTGGCGGCGCTTGAACGGGTCGGCATGGCGGCGTACGCGAACCGGCCCCCGCACCACCTCTCGTACGGGCAGCGCCGCCGCGTCGCCGTCGCCACGGTCCTCGCCATGGAGCCGGAGATCCTGGTCCTGGACGAGCCCTCATCCAACTTGGACCCGGCGTCCCGGCGCGAGCTCGCCGACATCCTGCGCTCCCTGGACGTCACCGTGCTGATGGTCACGCACGACCTTCCGTACGCCCTGGAACTCTGCCCACGCTCCGTCGTCCTCAGCGAGGGCGTCATCGTCGCCGACGGCCGTACGCAGGATCTGCTCTGCGACGACGAACTGATGCGCGCGCACCGGCTCGAGCTGCCCTTCGGCTTCGACCCGCGGTCCGTTTCCGTCAGCGGTGGGTGACCCGATATACGGACGGCCCGCGGTGCGATGCACCATGGTGGGATGAGCGGCAGTGCAGCAGGGACAGGCGTGGATGTACGGGGCACGGTTGCGCCCGGATTCGAACCGGTGAGGGACGCGTTCGTCCGTAACTTCGAACAGCGGGGCGAGCGCGGCGCGGCCGTCGCGGTCTACCGGCACGGGCGCAAGGTCGTGGACCTGTGGGCCGGTACGAAAGATGTCGACGGCGTGGAACCCTGGGCCGTCGACACCGTCCAGATCGTGCGCTCGGCCGGCAAAGGCATCGCCGCGGCCGTCCCCCTGCTGCTGCACCAGCGCGGGCAGGTCGACCTGGACGCCCCGGTCGGGACGTACTGGCCGGAGTTCAAGGCGAACGGCAAGGAACGCGTCCTCGTACGCCATCTTCTGGCGCACCGGGCCGCCGTCCCCGCGCTCGACCGCCCGCTGACCCCCGCCCAGGCGGCGGACGGCGTCTCGGGGCCCGAGGCCATCGCCGCGCAGGCGCCCCAGTGGGAGCCCGGCACCGGCCACGGCTACCACGCCCAGACGTACAGCTGGCTGCTGAGCGAACTCGTCCACCGGGTCACCGGGCGCACCATCGGCCGCTGGATCGCCGAGGAGATCGCCCGCCCGCTCGAACTGGACTTCTGGTTCGGGCTGCCCGCCGAGGAAGCCCACCGGGTCGGCAGGGTCGGCACGGTCGAACCCCCGGCGCACGCGGGCAACAGCGGCGCCCTGCGGATGCGGCCCAAGCGCTCCGTCGTCGCGGCGTACAGCGACCCGGACTCCCTGACCCGCCGCGCGTTCGGGGCGATCGACCCGTTCCCCGACGAGAACGACCCGGCCTACCGCGCCGCCGAACTCCCCGCCTCCAACGGCATCGCCACCGCCCGGGGCCTCGCCCACTGCTACGCGGCGATGATCGGCGACGTCGACGGCCACCGGCTGTTCGCCCCGGCCACCCTCACGCTGGCCCGTACGGAGGAGTCGGCGGGCCCCGACCGGGTGCTGGTCGTCAACACCCGCTTCGGCCTCGGCTACATGCTCCACGGCCCGTCCGCACCGCTGCTGGCCGCAGGTTCCTTCGGCCATCCGGGACGCGGCGGCTCCCTCGGCTTCGCCGACCCGGAAGCGGGCATCGCGTTCGGCTATGTGACGAACGGTCTGCAGAAGGGCGTCACAGCGGACCCCCGCTCCCAGGCCCTGGTCAGGGCCCTGCGGTCGGCACTGTGACCGGCGCCGCCCCGGCGCGCTTCACCGGATACGCCGCCCTCATCACCGGCGCGGGCCAGGGCATCGGCGCCGCCACCGCCCACCGGCTGGCCGCCGAGGGCGCGGCGGTTCTGGTCACCGACCTGGACCCCGGCCGGGCGGAGCGTACGGCGGCGGAGATACGGGAAGGAGGCGGGACCGCCGAATCCCTGCCCTGCGACGTGGGCGACCGGGCCGCGGTCGAGGCGGCGGTGGCTCGCACGGTCAGCACTTTCGGCCGACTCGACGTCCTGGTCAACAACGCCTACTCGGCCTCCTCCGACGCACCGCTCTTCGAGGACGAGCCGGACGAAACGTGGCAGCGCGACCTGGACATCTCGCTGACCGGCCCCTACCGCTGCTCCCGCGCCGCGATGCCGCACCTGGTGGCCTCCGGCCGGGGCGCGATCGTCAACATCGGCTCGGTCAACGGCGAACAGGACTTCGGCGGCCACGCCTACAGCGCCGCGAAGGCGGGCCTGGCCGCTCTGACCCGCACCCTGGCGGGCCACGCGGGCCCCCGCGGGGTCAGGGTCAACCTCGTCGCCCCCGGTACGGTCCGCACGGACGCCTGGACGGGCCGCGAGGCCCAACTGGCCCGGATCACGGCCCTCTACCCCCTGGGCCGCCTCGGCACCCCGGACGACATCGCCGCCGCCGTCGCCTACCTGGCCTCCACCGACGCCGCCTGGGTCACCGGCACGACCCTGCGCGTGGACGGCGGCCTGCTGGC
>DATCWZ010000548.1:0-4463 GCA_036566065.1 Streptomyces sp.
TGGGCAGGCGGTGAGCCCGGGATGGCTGCCGCCGGAGCAGTACGCCGAGACGGTGATGAAGGCCACCGCGTTCGCGTGCATGTACTTCACCGACGAGCACGACAATCCGCTGCAGTTGAAAGCGGTGTACTCGCGGACCCACCCGTGGCAACTCGTGGGCGGGACGATGGATCCCGGTGAGCGGCCGTGGGAAACGGCGCTGAGAGAGTGCCGGGAGGAGACCGGGATCGTGTACGAGGGCCCCGTCAAGCTCCTCGCGTCGGTGTTCGGGCGCCCGGGGGCGGAGTGGCCGTACCCCAGCATCGGGTTCGTCTTCGAGGGCGGCCGGCTCTCCGCCGAGCAGCTCCGTTCCCTCGTCCTGGACCCGGCCGAGCACGACGAGGCCCGCGTTCTGACACTGCCGGAATGGGAGGCTCTCATGCCGCAGCGGGACTTCGCCCGGCTGGACGCGGTGGTGCATGCCCGCCGCACGGGCACGGCGGCGTACGTCGGCGCATGGGACTGGGAGGCGTGACAGAAGGTCTGCGGTTCACCGCTGTCCGCCGGACCGGCCCAGGCGGGAGATCAGCCCGCCCGGCTTGCCCGCACGGATGGCGCGCGGGCGGTGCCACTCCAGGAACAGCACCGTGGCGTCGTCCTGGAACTCCCCCCGCTGGTACTCCTTGACGCTGTGGATCAGGCGGCGCAGCGTCTCCGGGACGGGCAGTCCCTCCGCGTTGTGCGTCAGGACGAAGTCCATGAACCGGTCCAGCCCGAATTCGTCGCCCGCCGGGTTGCGGGCCTCGGTGATGCCGTCGGTGTAGAGCACCAGGCGGTCCCCGGGGTGGAGCTGTTCAGTGCACTGAGCGGCCTTGGCGCCCAGGTTGATGCCCAGCGGGTGCGCCAATGTGCATGCCAGATCCTTCCACCGGCCGCCGCGGACCATGACGGGCGGATGGTGGCCGCGGTTGACCCATGTGACCCGGCCGGTATGGGTGTCCAGGTCGATCAGCAGGGCGGTGACGAACAGCTCGGTCCCGAGCTGTTCGAGCATGGCCTGCTCGATGAATTCCCCGGTCTCGACCAGGTCGGCGCCCTGGCGGCGGGCGTTACGGCAGGCCGCGACCGCGAGATTCGCGGTGAGCCCGGCGGTGACGTCGTGGCCCATGGCGTCGAAGAGCCCCAGCCGTACGACGCCGTTGGCCAGCGCGTAGTCGAAGGCGTCGCCGCCGATCTCGTACGCCGGTTCCAGGGCCGCGCTGATCGTCACGTACCCATTGGCAAAGGCCCTCGCCGGCATCAGGTTCCACTGGAGCTCCGCGGCCACAGTCATGGGCCTGGTCCGCAGCAGCCGGGCGTAGGAGTCGCTCTGCGAGCGTACGGAGAGGAGCAGCAGCGTGACCAGGGACGCCAGCCGCTGCACCGTGAGGCCGGTCAGCGGGCCGATACCGTCCGTGTCCACCTGGAGGACACCCACACGCTCGGCTCCGTTCAGCAGAGGTGTCCACCAGCGGTTCGCCTCGCCTCCTGTGCCGCGCAGGGGCCGCAGACCCGTGTAGGACCGGCCGGCCGTCGCGCGGCGGTGCGTCCGCGGCGTACGCAGCCGCCCGCAGTCCCGGGCCCACGACCAGCCGCAGCACGTCCTCCTGCAGGTCGGCCAGATAGATCAGGGCCCCGTGCAGCCCGGCGTGCTCGGCCTGCTCGCGCACTATGCCGGGAAGCTGTTCCAGGGACATACCGTGGCTGGCGTCGAGCAGCCCGCTGTACATGCGCTCACGGTCGGACACGGTGTCCCCCGTCCCAGTGGTTCGCGGTGAGGGAGCTTCCACACCACCGTAACCGGTGGCCGAAGCCGGGGCAGGCGATCAAGCCCCTCGCCCCGGTGCCGGGGTGAGGGGCTTGCCGTGCGGTGGTGCGGTCGTCTACCAGCCGACGGCCACCAGCAGCCACTGCGGGTTGGCGTGCGAGATGAACGAGGACTGGCCCGCCACGTCGTCGTAGGGGAAGCCGTACGCGAGGTGGTTGATGGCGACGTCGTGCCAGAACTTCGCGTAGTAGTTCGCCGGTGCCGCTTTGTAGTACTGGGCCGGGTCCGCCTGCTGGGAGGCGGGCAGCGTGGCGACGTGCCGGTTGAGGGCGGCGCACATGGTGGGGTTGCCCGCGAGCGAGGCGGCACAGCCGAAGATGTCCGAGGTGGCCGCGTTGACACCGACGGACTGGGCGTACGAGGTGAAGTAGCCGGCGTTGGCACCGCCCGCGCGGAAGCTCGGGTCGCTGCCCGGCGCGATGATGCGGTACGGGGCCTGTGTCTGGGCGAGCACCTTGAACGGTCCCGGAACCGCGTCGGTGAAGCGCTGGAACGTGGTGGCGCGGTCCTCGGCGAACGTCTGCTCGTTCTCGCCGACCGCCGTGTCGTAGCCGTCGTCGGTGTGCAGCCGCATGGCGAGCTTGAGGCCGAAGGCGTCGACGCGCGTGGTGTTGCCGTTGAACACGTTGTCGCCGACCGTGAACTCGATGAAGTCGTAGTACGGGCTGTTGGGGGAGCCCAGATAGAAGTACATGCGCCCCGCGGAGTTCGCCGGCATGTCCAGGTAGGGCTGCTCGGCGATCGAGTGCACCTGCCCGTTGAAGCTCCAGAAAACCTGGCTGTCCGGATACTTTCCGTTGGTGCGGTTGAGGACCTTCACCTGCACCACGTTGTGGGCGGGCGGGATGTCACTGGTGCTCCCCCAGAAGTCGGACGGCGGAGGGGTGGTGCCGCCGGGCCCGTAGACCTGGAACTCCCACAGGGAGTAGCCGTACGGGGTGGCCCGGACGGTGCCGTAGAGACGCACATAGCGGCCGCTGCCGCTGATGTTCAGGTTCTGGGTTCCGCCTGCGGAGGTGGTGGTCGAGTAGACCGTCGTCCAGGAGTTCCCGTCGGCGGAGGTCTGGATCTGGTACGCCGTGGCGTAGGCGGCCTCCCAGTTCAGGGTGACCCGGGAGAGCTGCCGGACGGAGCCGAGGTCCACCCGGAGCCACTGGGGATCGGCGAACGCCGAGGACCAGCGGGTGCCCTGGTTGCCGTCGACCGCCGCGGTCGCGGGGAAGGTGCCGTTCTCGGTGGAGGAGGCGGTGGCGGGCCGCCCCTGGGACAGCAGTACGTCGTCGGCGTGTGCGGGTGACGGGGTCATGGCGACGAAGAACGCGGCGAGCAGGGCGATGACCAGGATGAGGGCGGTACGGGGGCTTGCGGCCCGGGCCGAGGGTCCGCGTAAGCGCGGGCGGGATGCGGTCTGCATGGGGGTCTCCGGAGGATCGGGTCAGGTGATGGGGTACGGGTGTGCGGTGACGGGGGCGGGGCGCGGCGCCGGGGTTACCGGGTCACCGTCCATTTCTGGTTGGCGGCTCCCGTACAGGTCCAGATCTGCAGACGGGTGCCGTTGGCGGAGCTGTTGCCCGTGGCGTCCAGGCACTTGTTCGCCTGTGGATTGACGATGTCCCGCGCTGCGGGCACGGCCCATTGCTGGGCACCGGTGCCGTTGCAGTCCCACAGTTGGACGAGCGTGCCGTCGGCCGTACCGCCTGAGGCCACGTCCAGGCACTTGCCCAGCGCGCGTACCGTGCCGTCCGCCTCCACGGTCCACTGCTGCGCGGCGGTGCCGTTGCAGTCGTAGAGCTGCACGGCCGTGCCATTGGCCGTACCGGCGCCTGCCACGTCGACGCACTTGCCGCCGATACCGGTAATGGGACCGCCGCCGCCCGTCTGACCGCTGTCCGTGCTGACCCGGACGTAATCGACCACGAGCTGCTGGGGGAAGGCGGTGCTGCCGTCGGGGTCGCCGGGCCAGTAGCCGCCGACGGCGAGGTTGAGGATGAGGAAGAAGGGCTTGTCGAAGACCCACTGCCGTCCGCCCAGGTCGGCGGGGGTGCGCCGCTGGTAGACGGTGCCGTCGACGGACCAGGTGATCGCGTTCGGGCTCCAGTCGACGGCGAAGGTGTGGAAGGCGTCCGCGAACGCCTGTCCGCCGGGCAGGCTGTACCCGGCACCGATACCGCCGGAACCGGAGTAACCCGGGCCGTGGATGGTGCCGTGGACCGTGGACGGCTCGAAGCCCACGTTCTCCATGACGTCGATCTCGCCCGAGTTGGGCCAGCCCACCTGGCCGATGTCGTTGCCGAGCATCCAGAAGGCGGGCCACATGCCCTGGCCGCGCGGGATCTTCATCCGGGCCTCGACCCGGCCGTAGGTGGTGGTGAACCTGCCGGACGTGTTCATCCGGGCGGAGGTGTACTCACACCGTCCGTACCAGCACTGGTAGTTGTCCGGGTTCTCCCGGCGCGCGGTAATCACCAGATGGCCCTGGCCGTCCAGGGCCGCGTTGCGGTTACCGGCCGTGTAGTACTGCCGTTCGTGGTTGTTGACGTTGTCACCGGTCTCGATCTGCCATTTGCCGCCGTCGACGGCCGATCCAGCAGGCCCGTCGAAGTCGTCGGAGAACGTG
>DATCWZ010000403.1:0-8452 GCA_036566065.1 Streptomyces sp.
ACGACGGCCTGCTCGCCCCGCGAGCAGAGCTGTTCGAGCGCGGCGATACCGGCCGGGCCCGCATGGACCGCGGCGAGCCCCGCGGCCTCGGCCGCCAGCAGCGTACGTACCGACAGGAGCTGGTCCGCCTCCGTCTCGCTGGGCTCGCGGACGAACGCGCCCTGCGCGGGACGCAGATCGACCCAGCCCTCGGTGTTCAGCCGCTGGAGCGCCTCGCGCACCGGCTGGCGGGACACCCCGAGGTGCCCGGCCAGTTCGCTCTCGACCAGGTGGCGGCCCGGCTGGAGCGCTCGCGTGATGATGAGTTCGAGCAGCGCCTCGTACACACGCTCGCGCAGTGGACCGGGCCGTTCCAGCTTTGGTACGACTCCGGGCGGCAGCCCTGCGGACAACATCGCGGCCCCCTCCGGGCGACGGGGCAATTGCTTATTGTCTACAGTCTACCGACGGCCGGTCACGGGCAGCGGATCACCTGGCCCGCGTACGAGAGATTGCCCCCGAAGCCGAAGAGCAGGACGGGAGCGCCGCTCTCGATCTCGCCGCGCTCGACCAGCTTGGACAGGGCCATGGGGATCGAGGCGGCCGACGTGTTGCCGGAGTCCACCACGTCCCGGGCGATGACGGCGTTGACCGCGCCGATCTTCCTGGCGACGGGTTCGATGATGCGTAGATTGGCCTGGTGCAGCACCACCGCGGCGAGGTCCTCGGGGGTGATGCCGGCCTTCTCGCACACCTTGCGGGCGATCGGCGGCAGCTGCGTGGTGGCCCAGCGGTAGACGGACTGGCCCTCCTGCGCGAAACGCGGCGGGGTCCCCTCGATGCGTACGGCATTGCCCATCTCGGGCACCGAGCCCCACAGCACCGGCCCGATCCCGGGTTCGCCGGCGGCAGGATCGGCGACGACGACCGCGGCGCCCGCCCCGTCGCCCATCAGGACGCAGGTGGAGCGGTCGGTCCAGTCGACGATGTCGCCCATCTTGTCGGCGCCGATGACGAGGGCGCGTGTGGCGGACCCGGCCCGGATCGCGTGGTCGGCGGTGGCCAGCGCGTGCGGGAAGCCGGAGCAGACGACGTTGATGTCCATCACGGCGGGCGACACCATGCCGAGGCGGGCCGCGACCCGGGCGGACATGCTCGGTGAGCGGTCGATCGCGGTGGAGGTGGCCACCAGGACCAGATCGATGTCGGCCGGCTGCAGCCCGGCCCCTGCCAGCGCCTTGGCCGCGGCATGGGAGGCCAGTTCGTCGACCGGCTCGTCGGGACCGCCCAGATGCCGGGTCTTGATACCGACGCGACTGGTGATCCACTCGTCGCTGGTGTCGACCATGGCCGCCAGGTCCTGGTTGGTGAGCACCTTGGCGGGCTGATAGTGGCCGAGCGCCACGACACGTGAGCCGGTCATGTACGGGTTCTCCTAGCTAACGTACGGCAGGGGCTCTCCAGTCTTTGCCGCTACTGCCGAGTACACGGGCACGTAACCCCACAGGAATATGCGGCTTCGGTTGGAGCCTTGACAACTGCCGCACCCACACCAATGGCCCCTTTTCGACACACTGTAGACAGTATTTCGTCGACGCTCGCGGCGACGAACTGCGGCTACGCTCGGCTTTCCACACATACGGAACAGAATCGGGTTGAACGGCCATGGGACGGGTCACCGCGCGCCGCCGCACCATCCGCATCCGGGACGGACACGTCTCCACGCGCCCGGACACCCTCGTCGCCGAGGAGCCCCTGGAGATCCGGCTGAACGGCAAGCCGCTCGCCATCACCATGCGCACCCCGGGCGACGACTTCGCGCTCGCCGCGGGGTTTCTGGTCAGCGAGGGCGTGATAGCCGTGGGCTCCGACGTGCAGTCGATCGTGTACTGCGCCGGGGCGACCGGGGACGGTGTGAACACGTACAACGTGGTGGATGTGCGGCTCGCGCCGGGCGTCCCGGTCCCCGACATCACGCTGGAACGCAATGTCTACACCACCTCCTCGTGCGGGCTGTGCGGCAAGGCGAGCCTGGACGCCGTGCGCACCACGACCCGGCATCCCATCGCCGACGCTCCCCCGCTCCGGGTGGGGCCCGCGCTGCTCGCCGCCCTCCCGGACCGGTTGCGGGGGGCGCAGCGGGTGTTCGACCGGACCGGGGGTCTGCACGCGGCGGCGCTCTTCTCCGAGGGGGGCGAACTGCTGGACATCCGGGAGGACGTCGGGCGGCACAACGCGGTCGACAAGCTCGTGGGGCGCGCCCTGACCGATGGCCGGCTGCCGCTGTCGCGGGTGATCCTGCTGGTGTCGGGGCGGGCGTCGTTCGAGCTGGCGCAGAAGGCGGTGATGGCCGGGATCCCGGTGCTGGCGGCGGTCTCCGCACCGTCGTCGCTCGCGGTGGATCTGGCGGCCGAGACGGGGCTGACCCTGGTCGGGTTCCTGCGGGGTCCGGCCATGAATGTGTACGCGGGTGAGCGCCGCATCTCCCTCGGCGGCTGACGCGGGGAGTGGCCGCAGCGTACAGATTCGGTGGAGATTCGGGCGCGGCGCGGTTACCCGTGGGTCAGAAGTACGCCCGAAGTCCCGCTCATCCGGCCCGGTTTGCGTCATCGGCCAGCCCAGATGCCACGTTATGCGGACACTCCGGGCCCTCCCGTCGCGGCGTACGTTGGGGTAGCGTCGCGGCGCCGTGCGGAGCGCTACAAGGAGCAGTACATTGCGCGAATTCACTGTGCCACCGCTGGCGGCCGCCCCTCAGGTCGGCGGTCTCGCCGACACCGTCTTCGATTTCGCCGAGGAGGACCCGCACCGGGTCGCCCTCGGCCGCAAGGACGCGGACGGCCACTGGTGCGATGTCACCTCGTCCGCCTTCCGCGACGAGGTGCTGGCGGTGGCCAGGGGGCTGATCGCTCATGGCGTCCGGTTCGGCGACCGGGTCGCCCTCATGTCCCGTACGCGCTACGAGTGGACGCTCTTCGACTACGCGCTCTGGACGGTGGGCGCCCAGCCCATTCCCGTCTACCCGACGTCATCGGCCGAGCAGGTCCTGTGGATGCTCCATGACGCCGAGGTCTCCGCGATCATGGTCGAGCACGAGGACCACGCGATGACGATCGGCTCGGTGATCGACCGGCTGCCGCACCTCAAGCGGCTCTGGCAACTGGACGGCGGGGCCGTACGCGAACTCATGGAGGCGGGCGCCGGGATCGACGACGAGGTGGTGCAGCGGCACCGGCGCGCCGTGACCCCCGACTCGGTGGCGACCGTCATCTACACCTCGGGCACCACGGGCCGGCCGAAGGGCTGCGTGATCACGCACGCCAACTTCATGTTCGAGGCCGACACGATGGTCGGCCGCTGGGAGCCGGTGTTCCACTCCAGACCGGGCGACGAGGCGGCCACCCTGCTCTTCCTGCCGCTCGCGCACGTGTTCGGCCGGATGGTGGAGATCGCCGCGATCCGGGGCCGGGTGAAGCTGGGCCACCAGCCGGAGCTGTCGGCCAAGGCACTGATGCCGGACCTCGTCTCGTTCCGCCCGACGTTCATCCTCGCGGTGCCGTACATCTTCGAGAAGATCTTCAACAGCGCGCGGCGCAAGGCGGAGACGGAGGGGCGCGCGGCGCCCTTCGACAAGTCCGTCGAGGTCGCGGTGAAGTACGCGGAGGCGATGGAGGACCGGGCGTTCGGGGCGGGTCCCGGCCCGTCGGCGGCGCTGCGGATGCAGCACCAGTTCTTCGACAAGGTCGTCTACAAGAAGGTCCGCGACGCGATGGGCGGCCGGGTGCGGCACGCGATGTCGGGCGGCTCGGGCATGAACCGGCGGCTCGGTCTGTTCTTCGCGGGCGCCGGTGTCACGGTGTACGAGGGGTACGGGCTCACCGAGTCGTCCGCGGCGGCGACGGCGAATCCTCCGGAGCGCACCCGGTACGGCACGGTCGGGCAGCCCGTCCCCGGCACCACCGTGCACATAGCGGAGGACGGCGAGGTGTGGATGTACGGCCGCCAGGTCTTCTCCGGTTATCTGAACGATCCGGAGGCCACCCGTGCCGTGCTGCGCGACGGCTGGCTGGCCACGGGTGACCTGGGCTCGCTCGACGAGGACGGATATCTGACGATCACCGGGCGCAAGAAGGAGATCCTGGTCACCTCGGGCGGCAAAAGCGTCTCGCCGAACGCCCTTGAGGAGCGGGTGCGGGCGCATCCCCTGGTCGCGCAGTGCATCGTCGTCGGCAATGACCGGCCCTATATCGCCGCGCTGGTCACCGTCGATCAGGAGGCGGTGGACCACTGGCTCGCGATGCAGGGGCGGGCGCCGATGAGGGCTGCGGACCTGGTGCGCGACCCGGATCTGGAGATGGAGGTGCGGCGGGCCGTGGTGGCGGCGAACACGGCGGTGTCCCAGGCCGAGTCCATTCGTACGTTCCGGATACTGGCGCACCCGTTCACGGAGGAGCAGGGGCTGCTGACCCCGTCGCTGAAGCTTAAGCGCAGGGCGATCGAGGCGGCGTACCGGACCGAGGTCAACGCGCTGTACCGCTGAGCGGACCGCCGGTTGAGCCGTTCCCGGGTTGCGGGCGGACGGGAATGCGTAGGCTCTGTTGATCGTTCTGTACGGGAGTACCAACCGACGACGTAAGGATCGACCGCTCGTGAGCCAGGTCCCCTCCATCACCCTCAACAACGGCCTCGAAATGCCGCAACTCGGCTTCGGTGTCTGGCAGGTGCCGGACGACGAGGCCACGAAGGCCGTCGCCACGGCCATCGCATCCGGGTACCGGAGCATCGACACCGCCGCGATCTACGGAAACGAAGCCGGCACGGGCAAGGCCATCGCCGCCTCCGGTGTCGCCCGGAACGAACTGTTCGTCACCACGAAGCTCTGGAACGCCGACCACGGCTACGACTCGACCATGCGCGCGTTCGACGCCTCGCTGGACAGGCTCGGTCTGGACTATGTCGACCTGTATCTGATCCACTGGCCGGCGCCCGCCAACGACGCGTACGTCGACACGTACAAGGCGTTCGAGAAGATCGCCTCCGAGGGCCGTGCGAAGGCCATCGGCGTGTCGAACTTCCTGCCCGCGCATCTGGAGCGGCTGCTCGGCGAGACCTCCGTGGTCCCCGCCGTCAACCAGATCGAGCTGCACCCGCAGCTCCAGCAGGCCGAGTCGCGGGCCTTCCACGCCGCGCACGGCATCACGACCGAGGCATGGTCGCCGCTGGGCTCTGGCAAGGGCCTCCTGGAGGTCCCGACGGTGCTGGCCGTCGCCCGGAAGCACGGCAAATCGCCCGCCCAGGCGGTGCTGCGCTGGCATCTGCAGAGCGGCCATGTGGTGATCCCCAAGTCCGTGACGCCGTCGCGGATCGCGGAGAACATCGATGTGTTCGGCTTCGAACTGGACGCCGACGACCTGGCCGCGTTCGCCGCGCTGGACGAGGGCAGGCGCCTGGGCCCGGACCCGGCCGACGTCAACTGAGGCCGGGTCCACCTGTCCGGTGCGGCGCGGCCTATTCCGCGCCATGTGCCGGGGCGGCCGCCTCGACGCGGGTGGCCAGGGTCAGGTCCTTCTCGGTGACCGCGCCGCCCGCGTCATGCGTGTGCACGGACAGCCGTACGGTGTTGTAACCGAGCGTCAGGTCCGAGTGGTGGTTGAGCTCGTCCTGGATCCGGGCGACATGGACGGTGAGCGCGGCGGCGGCGAAGTGCGAGGGCAGCCGGTAGGTGCGGGTGATCCTGCCGCCCTCCAGCTCCCAGCCGGGCAGTGCCCTGAGCCGGGCCTCGACCTCGTGCTGCGACAGCGGTTCAGCGGGCATGAAGCGCCTCCTGGCGGGTTCCGCGCGGATCCATCGGTATCACGGGTGGACGTTACGGTCCGGACAGGGCCACTGTCGCGTATGACACGGGTACGGAGGCGGGGGCGGCCCCGCCCGCCGGGCGGACCGGAAACCCGGTCCGCCCGGCGGGGCAGGGGAAGCGCGCCCCCTATACGCGCGCCCCGTTGTCGCGGGGATCCCGCTGCCTGGTCTTCTTGTTCCCGGCCCCCGTGCGCGGTGCGCGCTTGCGGGCCGGCGGCGGCGCCTTGCTGCTCTTCTCCAGCTCCAGCGACACCGGCACGGCGGTGAACACCGAGGAGTACGTGCCCACCACGATGCCGATGAGCAGCGCCAGCGCGAAGTCCGCCAGGGAGTCGCCGCCCAGCACGGCCAGCGCGACCAGGATGAACAGCGCTCCCATACCGGTGTTGACGGTGCGTGGGATCGTCTGCACGACGGCCCGGTTGGCGACATCGGCGATCGGTGTGCGCGGGGACTTGCCCCACAGTTCCCGTACCCGGTCGAAGACCACCACCGAGTCGTTGACGGAATAGCCGATGACGGTGAGCACCGCGGCCAGGAAGATCCCGTCGAAGGGCCGCCCCAGCCAGGCGAACGCGCCGACCAGGATGACGACGTCGTGGACGAGCGCCGAGACCGAGCCCAGGGCGAACGTCCAGCGGAACCGGGCCGCGAGATAGCCGAGCTGGACCATCACCGCGACGCCGAGCGCGATCAGCGCGTTGCGCCGCAGTTCGTCGCCGAGGCTGGGGCCGATCAGCTCGTCCCGGACCTTGGTGGCCTCGCCGCCCTCCTCCCCGAGCGCGGTGCGGATGGCGTGTTCCCCGTCGTTGTCGAGGTCCCCGGCGCGTACGGAGATATCGCCGTCGCCCGCGGTGGTGACCTCGGCCTCGCCGAATCCGGCCGAGGAGATGCTCTTGCGGGCGGTCTCGACATCGACCGGCTGGCTGGTGGAGTACTCCACGAGCCGGCCGCCGGTGAATTCGACGCCGAGGTTCAGCCCGCGCACCGTGATCCCGATGACCGCGATGACGATCAGCACACCGGAGACCATCAGCCAGCGGCGCGGCGAGCGGAACAACTGCGGATTGCGCTCCGCCAGCCAGGTCCGTACCTTGCCGGGCCGCTCGATGCCGTTGACCCCGCGGAAATCGGTGACGAAGCGGGAGGCGGAGGCCATCTCGGTGAGCGCGCGGGCGATGACGAGCGCGGAGAACATCGACGCGATGACACCGATGGCCAGCGTGACACCGAAGCCCTTGACCGGCCCGGACCCGAGGAAGAAGAGCAGTCCGGCCGCGATCAGGGTGGTGACGTTGGAGTCCGCGACGGCACTCCACGCACCGCGGAACCCGGCGTCCATCGAGGAGCGCAGCGAGCGATTGGGTTTCTCCGCGGACTCCTCCCGGGCCCGCTCGAAGACAAGGACGTTGGCATCGACCGCCATACCGATGGCGAGGACGAACCCGGCGAGCCCGGGCAGGGTGAGTGTGACGCCGAGGGCGACCAGCGCGGCGTACGAGATCAGGCCGTAGGCAGCCAGCGCGAGGGCGGCGAGCCCGCCGAACAGGCGGTACATCACGGTGATGAACAGCGCTGTGGCCGCGGCGCCGATGAGGGCGGCCTGGGCGCTGGCGCTGATGGCGTCGGCGCCGAGCGTCGGGCCGACGGTCCGCTGCTCGACGATCTCGACGGGCAGCGGAAGGGCACCGCCCTTGATGAGCAGGGCGAGGTCGCGGGCCTCGTCCGCGCTGAAGGAGCCGGTGATCTGGGTGGAGTTGGACGGCAGGCCCACCTTGCAGCCGATCGACTCGTCGACCTGGGGCGAGGAGATGACCTTGTTGTCGAGGACGATCGCCACCCGGCGGCGGTCGTCGCCCGGCGCGTTGCAGGCGGCCTCGCCGGTCAGCTTGGTCCACTTCTTGCCGTCGTTCTTCTGGAAGTCGAGCGAGACGGTCCAGCCCGCTGTCTGCTGGGGGTCGAAGTTCGCCGAGGCGTCCTTGACGCCCTCGCCGGACAGCGCGACGGGGCCGAGGGCGAGCAGGCGGCCCTGCTCGTCGGGGAGCGTCAGGCCCTTGCCCGCCGCTTTGTCCTGTTCGGTCGCGGGGCCCTGCACGGCGTGGAAGCTGAGCTGGGCGGTCTTGCCGAGTACCTCGGCGGCCTCGCGCGGGTCCTGGACGTCGGGCAGCTCGACGATGATCCGGTCCTCGCCGGAGCGGGTCAGGGTCGGTTCGGAGACGCCGAGGGAGTCGACGCGCTCACGCAGCACCTCCAGGGTGCGGTCGGTGCTCTCCCGGTTCGCCTGGGTGGTCTGCGAGTCGTTGGCCTGCAGCACCATGCGGGTGCCGCCCTGCAGGTCGAGACCGAGTCGTGGCGACTGGGTCAGCGTGATGATCACGGAGACGAGCAGTACGGCGGCAGCCAGCACTGCCCGCACCGTGGTGGCGCGAGTCATGCGAAATCCTCCGAGGGGGCGCCGTGCGCCCTCGTCTCAGCGAGGAACGTACGGCAGGTCTGTGGGGCAGGACCGGTGTGCGGCCGGCAGGCCACCGGTTACCGCCGGTGGGCCCCGGACACCGGGCAGGGCGGCACCGGTCCGGTCGGGCACGATGCCGGTGAGGCCCGCTACCCGGTCCTG
>DATCWZ010000638.1:0-4267 GCA_036566065.1 Streptomyces sp.
GGGGCAGGCCCGGCGGCGGCGGTATCACGAGATCCTGCGCCAGGAGCCCGTGCAGGGCCCACGGCCCCGGGTGCTGACGCGGCCCGGGGCCGCCGCCGGCGGGTAGGGCTCCGGAATGGACGCAGCCCCGGGCGGATCCCGGGGCTGCGTACGTTCCGGCGTTCCGCCGGGTGCCCTCACACGGACTTCGTCACCCGCAGGATCTGCCAGATCGCCCCGAAGCGGGCCCTGCCGTGGAACGCCAGATATTCGGGCAGCACCAGATGCGGCGCCCACTTCTCCTTGTACGCGAGCTGGCTGGCGGCCGGGTAGACGTGCTCGCCGTGGTCCGCCAGGAAGCGCATGAACCAGCCGGTGACGGGGCTGGCGGCCGGGATCTCCGCGTCCGGGGTGAGCCCGGTGAACGGAGTGAACCCGAAGTGCAGCCAGCCTGCGCCCTCGGCGCGGAAGGTGTCGATGGCGTGCGCGTTGATCGCCTCCATGACGCCGGGCGGGACCTCCGGGTCGCGCCGGCTCAGGTCGTGCAGCCAGCCGGGGCGCGCGCCGTAGGCCGGGGAGTACGAGATGTACGCGACCAGGGCGCCGTTCATGCGGCCGACGAACAGCCGTCGTTCGCTCTGGGCCCGGCCACCGCACTGGCCGACGAGGAACTCGATCTCCTTGACGTGCTTGCCCTTGCCGCGCAGCCAGCGCCGGTCGAGCTCGCCGACCTCGGCGGCCACCTCCTCGTGGCCGACCTCGCGGATGTCGAGTCCGCTGCGCCGGGCGCGGGAGATCTTGTTGCGGAGCTTCATGAACCGGGAGCCCTTGAGCGTGAACTCGGGCAGATGCAGGGAGTAGGAGGAGCCCACCTGGTTGACGGTGAAGCCGCAGCGTCCGTACAGATCGGCGTCGGCCCGCTGGAGCTGGATCGCGCAGACCCGGCGCCGCTTGCCGCGCGCGAACGCCAGGAAGGCGCGCAGCAGTTTCTCCTGTTCGCCCTCGGGCCCGAACGCGCCGCCGAACTGGACCAGCCAGCGCCCGGCCGTGCGATAAGCGATCACGCCCTCGGTTCCCGGCTCGGTGAAATACTCGTTCCCGGCATTGAGTGCCAGGTATGCGCTCGGGTTCTCGGCGTACTTCCGTAGCGGTTGCAAAACGGAGTCGAAAGCTACCGATTGCTCAGTCGTTGCCATTTCGTTCCCCTGTCGCCCGGCCACGTACCGCATCCCCTTTCCGGCATCCGGCCGCCGTCCGCCGGAATGCGGGATCTTTACCGTCCAGGGTCTCCCGCCCCGCTTCGATGGCCCTGAAGCGCCCGTCTCAGGTCGGTCTCAGGTCCTTCTCAGCCCTGGCTGGAATATTGCGGAGCACAGCCGGCGGGAATCCGGCGGCTGTTGGCAGCGAAGGAAGAAAGCGGGGGGTCGCGTGAAAGGCGCGCAATTGACGGGTGGTGTTTCACATACGCGGGAAGGTGTTGTCCTCGCTCCTGGGGCGTCAACATATCTGTCGTACGTCGACGGAAAGAGCATTCCGAGTACGGAATGGGTCTATGTCCTGGACGCCGCGGCACTGCTCGACGACGCGTTCACGAATCTGACGCTCAAGAGAAAGCTGGAGCAGGGCAGCATCGTGGCCGGCGAGCTGCCGCCCACCGTCGTCGGCCGGATAGCGAAGGCGGACGCGGAGACGGTGGGCCTGGCGCTGGAGGCGGCGGCGCGCGCCACCCGGGAGTGGTCGGCGGTGCCGCTGGATGTCCGGCTGGGGCAGCTCGGCACGCTGCTGCACGCGCGGCTGACGGAGCGGGCCGACGAGATCATCCGGATCCTGGTGAAGGAGGGCCATCCGCTGGCCCTGGCCCGCTGGCAGGTCTCCGGCATGCTGGAGTGTTTCGGGCCCGAGTCGCTCGGCTTCTACCGCTCGCAGATGCTGCAGGAGTTCCGGCACGGCGAGCGCGAGATCTCCGTACGGCGGCAGCCCGACGGGGTGGTCTGCCTCAACCCACCGCAGAACGCGCCGCTGTCGAGCGCGCTGCTGGGTGTCACCTCCATCTTCGCGGGCAACGCCCTGGTCGTACGGGCTCCGCGCAGCGCGCCGCTCGGGGTCATGTACGTCCTGCACGAGGTGGTGGCGCCGGCCCTGGAGCAGATCGGGGCGCCGCCCGGCACCCTCGGGGTGGTGTGCGGGGACCCGGCGCCGATGCTGAGGGCGTGGCTGGACAGCCCGTACGTCGACGACATCATGTACTTCGGCAGCAGTGAGAACGGCATCCGCTTCCAGGAGCGGTGTGTGGAGGCCGGAAAGAAGCCGATCCTCGAACTCGCGGGCAACGACGTGGTGGTGGTCTGGAAGGACGCCGATGCCGGACTCGCGGCGGAGGCCCTGACGGAGAGTTTCTACGGTTCCGGCCAGCTCTGCATGATTCCGAACCAGGTCCTCGCCCACCCCGATGTGGCGGAGGAGCTGACCGCCGAACTGGCCCGCCGGGCGGCGCTGGTCCGGCCGGGGCACGCCGGTGACGAGGGGGCGCTGCTCACTCCCGTACTGCGTAACGAGAAGTTCTTCGCCTGCCTGCGGGACGCACTGGAGGCGGGCGCCGAACTCGTGTGCGGCGGGCAGGCCATGCAACTGGACGGCACCCGGGACACCTCGGGCATCTTCCTGGAGCCCACCGTCGTGCTCGTACGCGGTCTGGACACGGCGCGCGAGGTGGCGGCCGTGCGGCACGAGACGTTTTTCCCGCTGCTGCCCGTGGTCGCCGCCGAACCGGCCGCGGACGAGGTCCTGCTGGAACGGTTCATCGACTGGGTGAACACCAACGAGTACGGGCTGCGCAACTCGCTGTGGGCGCGGGACCGTTCGGTGATCGACCGGTTCGTCTCCCGGGTCACCAAGGGCGGCCTGCTGAAGGTCAACGACTCCCACATCGGCTTCCTGCCCTATCTGCCCACGCACGGCGGCACGGGGCTGACCGGCGGGGTGTTCGGCGAGGCCAACTATCCGGTCCTGCGTACCTCCCACATCCAGGGAGTCAGCGTCAGCGCGCGGGGCGTGCGCCCGCGCGACGCCGTGTTCGGCGGCACCCGCTTCCCCTGACCGACGCCCGTCCACGACCCCGTACCTGCGACCAAGGACATCCCATGCGTGCAATGGACGCTGCCCGGGAGACCTGCGAAAGCTTTCTTCCCGGTCTGCTCAAGAATCTTTCCGACATCCCGCTGGAGGACCTCGAAAAACCGGGCGGTCCCGGACTCGGCCTGTTCCGCGCGGCCGGCGGCCCGGGCCTGGTGATCCCCGGGGAGTACAAGGGCTCGGGCGCCGACCCGCTGCAGGCGCTCGCGGTCGTACGGGCCATCGGCGCCGTCTCACCGTCGCTGGCGGTGGCCACCACGATGCACCACTTCTCCGTGGCCACACTGTTCACGCTCGCAGGATCGCTCCAGAGCAGCGGCATGGAGTGGGCGCTGCTGGAGGGCATCGCGGAACAGAACCTGCTCGTGGCCTCCGGCTTCGCCGAGGGCCGGCCCGCGCAGGGCATCCTCGCCCCGACGATGACGGCGACGGCGGTCGACGGCGGCTACGTCATCAACGGGTCCAAGAAGCCGTGCAGCCTCTCGGCGTCCATGGACCTGCTGACCGCGAGCGTCGCGCTGCCCACCCCGGACGGCGGCTCGCAGATGGCGGTGCTGCTCGTGCCGCGCAGGACCGAGGGCATCAGCAACCATCCGTTCTGGCAGAGCTGGGCGCTCGCCGGCGCGGAGAGCAACGAGGTGCGGCTGACCGATGTGTTCGTCGACGAACAGCTCATCATGCGTACCGAGCTGGGCGGGGCGGGGGAGCTCGACGAGCTCCAGACGGTCGGGTTCATCTGGTTCGAACTGCTGATCTCCGCCGCGTATCTGGGCATGGTCTCCGCGCTTGTCGAGCGGGTGTACGACTCGGGGCGCGGCAGTGACTCCGACCGCGCCGGTCTGATCGCGAAGCTGGAGTCCGCGGCCCTCCTGCTGGAGGGGGCGGCCCGGATGGTGCGGGACGGCGAGCGGAGCAACGCGGCGCTCGCCAAGACCCTGGTGGCGCGCTACGCGGTGCAGGACTTGCTCGGTGAGTGCGTGAACCGGGCGGTGGAGATGCTCGGTGGAATGGCGTTCATCGGTTCGTCCGATGTGGCCTATCTGGCCGCCGTCTCGCACGGCCTGACCTTCCATCCGCCGTCCCGGGCGAGCTTCGGCGCCCCGTATCTGGAGCACGTGGCGGGCCGGCCGCTGCGGCTGGCCTGAGAGGGGCTGCC
>DATCWZ010000445.1:0-6380 GCA_036566065.1 Streptomyces sp.
CAGGACCGCTTCGTCGAGTCGGCCGTCGCATCGGCCGGGGCGAAGGACCAGCCGCCGGCCGCGGTGCCGCTGTACTCACTGGCGTACGCGCTCTACTACAACAAAAAGATGTTCGCCGACGCCGGCATCACCCAGCCGCCCGCCACCTGGGACCAGTTGGTCGCCGACGGCAAGAAGATCTCCAAGGACGGCAAGTGGGGTCTCGGCGCCGAGGGTGCCAACCTCTCGAACAACATCCATCAGGTCTTCGTCCTTGGTCGCCAGCACGACGCCGACTTCTTCGACTCGTCCGGCAAGGCCACCTTCACCTCCGACGGCGCCGTCGCAGCCGTCAAGCAGTACGTCGACTTCATGGCCACGGACAAGATCATCGCCCCGGGCAACGCCGAGTACGCCCAGAACCAGTCCCTGACCGACTTCGCCAAGGGCCGAACCGCCATGGTGCTGTGGCAGGCCGCCGCGTCCACCTTCGCGGCCCAGGGCATGACGCCGGAGGAATGGGGAGTGGCGCCCGTACCGGTTCCGGCGGGCACGCCCGGCACCGGCACGAACGTCAACTCCATGGTCGCCGGGATCAACATGGCGGTGTTCAAGAACACCAAGAACATCGACGGCGCCAAGAAGTTCGTCAAATTCATGACGAACAACAAGGAGCAGGTGCTGCTCAACAGGACGTACGGATCGATTCCGCCGGTCAAGGCGGCCCAGCAGGACGCGACGTTCAGCGCCCCCGACCTGAAGGTCCTGCGTGACACCCTCGCCACCAGTGCCGCACCGCTCCCCCAGGTGGCCAACGAGTCGCAGTTCGAGACAGCCGTGGGCACAGCGGTCAAGGAGCTGTGGGCCGAGGCCGCCGCAGGGCACAAGGTGACCGACGGAACCGTCAGGGCGCGCCTGGAAAAGGCCCAGCAGACGATGCAGCAGTAAGGCACCCCTCATGACCGCGACCGTGACCACTGGCCAAGGGGCCGGCACCCCGGGCAGCGGCAGCGGGAAGACTGGCGGCGGGGGTGCGCGCGGGACACTGCCGCGCATCCCTGGCCGGATCCGCCGCGGCGGACTGCCCTATCTCCTGCTTCTGCCCGCCATCCTGCTCGAACTCCTGATCCATCTGATTCCGATGATCATCGGGATCGTGATGAGTTTCCGCCGGCTCACACAGTTCTTCATCAGCAACTGGGGCGCGGCGCCCTGGACCGGCCTCGACAACTACAGCATCGCCGTGGACGTCAACGCGCCGATCGGCAGGGCGCTGCTTCACTCGTTCTTCGTCACCTGTGTCTTCACGTTCTTCGCCGTGGGCCTGGCCTGGCTGTTCGGCACCGCCGCCGCGGTCACACTGCAGGAGAACTTCCGCGGCCGGGGCCTCCTGCGGGCGATTTTCCTCGTCCCGTACGCCCTGCCGGTCTATGCGGCGGTCATCACCTGGGCGTTCATGTTCCAGCGGGACAACGGTCTGATCAATCACGTGCTGCACGACCAACTCGGGCTCACCGACCAGCCGTCGTTCTGGCTGATCGGCGACAACAGCATCTATACGCTGATCATCGTCTCGGTCTGGAAGGGCTGGCCGTTCGCCTTCCTCATCGTGATGGCGGGCCTGCAGAACATTCCGCGCGAGCTCTACGAAGCCGCGTCGATCGACGGGGCCGGCGTCTGGCAGCAGATCCGCAGGATCACCCTGCCGTCACTGCGCCCGGTCAACCAGGTACTCGTACTCGTGCTGTTCCTGTGGACGTTCAACGACTTCAACACGCCGTACGTGCTGTTCGGGAAGTCCGCGCCGGAGAACGCCGACCTGATCTCCATCCATATATACCAGTCGTCGTTCGTCACCTGGAACTTCGGCAGCGGCTCGGCGATGTCCGTGCTCCTGCTGCTCTTCCTGCTGGCCGTGACGGCCCTCTATCTGCTCGTCACCTCACGGGGAAGGAAGGGTGCCGATGTCTAGCCTCGCGCACACGGAACCGTCCGCCGCCTCCCGTACGACAACGCGCTCGAACCCTCGTCCGCGTTCCGCGCGGCGCTCCCCGATGGCACCGCCACGGTCATTCCTGTGGACCCGGCGGATCATTTTGACCCTGCTCACCGGATTCGTCCTGCTGCCCGTGCTGGTGATGATCAGCAGTTCGCTGAAGCCGCTTCAGGACGTGGCGGGCGAGTTCCGGTGGATCCCGTCCGAGCTGACCATCCAGCCGTACATCGACATCTGGGGCACCGTTCCGCTCGCCAAGTACTTCGTGAACTCGCTCATCGTGGCGGGTGCGGCGACGGTCCTCTCGGTGGTCATCGCGGTGTTCTCGGCGTACGCCGTGAGCCGCTACAGGTTCCCCGGCAAGCGCGTCTTCACCATCACCGTGCTCTCCACCCAGATGTTCCCGGGCATCCTCTTCCTGCTCCCCCTGTTCCTCATCTTCGTCAACATCGGCAACAGCACGGGCATCGCCCTGTACGGCTCGCGCGGCGGGCTGATCCTCACATATCTGACGTTCTCGCTCCCCTTCTCGATCTGGATGCTCATCGGGTACTTCGACTCCATCCCGAAGGACCTGGACGAGGCCGCGCTCGTGGACGGCTGCGGTCCGCTCGGCGCCCTGTTCCGCGTCGTCGTGCCGGCCGCGGTGCCGGGGATCGTCGCGGTGTCCGTGTACGCGTTCATGACGGCCTGGGGCGAGGTCCTCTTCGCATCCGTCATGACCAATGACACGACCCGCACACTCGCCGTCGGGCTGCAGGGCTACGCCACCCAGAACGACGTGTACTGGAACCAGGTCATGGCCGCCTCGCTCGTCGTCAGCGTGCCCGTCGTCGCCGGATTCCTCCTCCTCCAGCGCTATCTCGTCGCCGGTCTCACCGCGGGCGCCGTGAAGTGACTCATGCAGAAAGGCAGTCAGTGAACGACCTTAACGCCCTCCCGGCCGACTTCACCTGGGGCGTCGCCACCGCCGCGTACCAGATCGAGGGAGCCGTGGCGGAGGACGGCCGCTCCCCCTCCATCTGGGACACCTTCTCGCACCTCCCGGGCACCATCGACAACGGCGACACCGGCGACATCGCCTGCGACCACTACCACCGGGTGCCGGAGGACATCGGCCTGATCAAGCGGCTTGGTGCGAACGCGTACCGCTTCTCCCTCGCCTGGCCGCGGATCGTCCCCGGCGGCGTAGGACCGGTCAACGAAGCGGGGCTCGACTTCTACGACCGGCTGACCGACGGCCTGCTTGAGGCCGGGATCACCCCGTTCGCCACGCTCTACCACTGGGACCTGCCGCAGGTGCTCCAGGACCGCGGCGGCTGGACCGTACGGGAGAGCGCCGAGCACTTCGCGGCGTACGCGGCCGTGGCCGTCGAGCGGCTCGGCGACCGGGTGAAGAACTGGGCGACGCTGAACGAGCCGCTCTGCTCCGCGTGGATCGGCCATCTGGAAGGCACGATGGCGCCGGGCCTCACCGACCTGACCGCCGCCGTCCACGCCTCGTACCACCTGCATCTGGGCCACGGCCTCGCCGTCCGGGCGATCCGCGCGGCCTGCCCGGACGCACGGGTCGGCATCGTGAACAACCTCAGCCCGATCGAACCCGCGAGCGACAGCGAGGCGGACCACGCGGCCGCCGCCCGCGCCGACGGCCACACCAACCGCTGGTGGCTGGACCCGATCCACGGCCGCGGCTACCCGCAGGACATGCTCGATCTGTACGGAGTCGAACTCCCCGTACGCCCGGGCGACATGGACGCCATCGCAGCGCCGCTGGACTGGCTGGGCCTGAACTACTACTTCCGCCAGATCGTCACGGCCGACGAGACCGGGCCGGTCCCGTACGCCAGGCAGGTCCGGCCCTCCAGTGGCCGCCACACCCATATGGACTGGGAGGTTCACCCGGCGGGACTCGAACAACTGTTGCTGCGCCTGACCGAGAAGTACGGCGCCCAGCGCATCTACGTCACCGAGAACGGCGCGGCGTACGAGGACGTGGTCCGGGCCGACGGCTCGGTCCACGACCCGGAGCGCACCCAGTACCTGGAGGAGCACCTGGCCGCCTGCGCGCGGGCCGTCGGCAAGGGCGTGCCGCTGGCCGGGTACTTCGCCTGGTCGCTGCTGGACAACTTCGAGTGGGCGTACGGATACGACAAGCGCTTCGGCCTGGTCCACGTCGACTACGCCACCCAGCGCCGCACCATCAAGACCAGCGGGCGCCGCTACGCGGAGCTCATCCGCGAGTCCTCGGGCGGCGGCTCCCACAAGGCCGCCTGACCGCGAATATGCTCGCCTGATGGAGCAGAGCGAAGTCCTGAAGCGAGTGATCGGCATCCTCACCGAGGCCGGCGAGATGCAGCGCCAGGCCGAGGCGGACCTCGGCCAGGACTACCCGGAAGCCGGCCCCGGCATTGTGACGACACTGCTGAACGAGACCATGCCGCACATCGCCATCCCCGGTGACGCCACGGTGGAGGAGATGGCGGTCCTGGTCGGACGGGAGGTCGGTGGCGCGGTCGAACAACTGGTCGGCGCCTTCACCCTGGCGTTCATCGCACTGGCCCAGATCCATGACTCCGGCCAGCAGGACGTGACCTCCGCGGACGTCCTGCAGGATCTGGCACTGCGGGCCGAGGAACTGTCCTCCGACGACGACGGCCCGGAGGACACGCCCTCATAGCCCGCGGCTCTCCGAAGCGGGTTCCGTGTCGCGCCGCCCAGAGCATGTCCAGCGCAGGAGAACGGTGCGCGCTGCAAGGCTCGGCGCGAGCCCTGGTGGTCCGGAGGCTGGTGGGGCGGGCGTGGGGGTCCGGCGTGGGCAGGGGGTTCCTGCCGTGCCGGACCTCCGGTCTGCCGTCTGTCACCCGGGGCGGGTGACCTCGCGGGTCAGGCGGTGTGGAGCGTCAGCCCGTACCGGTTGAGTATCTCGTTGATCGGCTGGTACCAGGTCTCGCCGCCGCTGCTGCAGTTGCCCCAGCCGCCCGACGTCACGCCCTGCGCCTGGTCGCCGCTGATGAACGAGCCGCCCGAGTCACCGGGTTCGGCGCAGACGCTGGTCTTGGTCATCTGATGGACCGCGCCCTGGCTGTAGTTGACGGTCTCGTTCTTGGCCAGCACGTTCCCGCAGTGCCAGTGGGTCGTGGAGCCCGAGCGGCAGATCGAGGCGCCGATCGGCGCCTCGGCGGAGCCGCGGACCAACTGGTCCGGGACGGTGCCCCAGCCGAGGACCACCGGCACGGTCCACCAGCCGCTGCCCACATTGACCCAGGCGTAGTCGTTGTCCGGGAAGGACGAGCCCTGGAAGTTGCCGATGGCCGAGCCGTCCCAGCCCCGGACGGCCGCGCCCGGCTGGGCGCAGTGGCCCGCGGTCACGAAGCCGCCGTACACGGAGAAGCCGATGGAGCACCGGACGTTGCCGGTGTAGTACGGGTCCCCGCCGACCGTCCCCGCGGCGAAGGTCTGCGGGGCCTCGGTGGTCTGCCGTACGGTGACCGGTCCGGCCTCGCGGGCCCCCGCGAGGAATGTACGGACATCGTTGTCAGAACGCGCGGAAGCGACCACGTTCACGACGACACTGTCGGCTTCGGGGTCGACGTGCCAACTGGCGACGCCTCTGGGGGCCGCGAGTCCGTCCAGGTGCTTCTTGGTCGCGTCGAGCTGTCGCGCGGTGTGGTCGGCCATCCGTACGGCGGCGCCGGTCGCCCGTACGGCGGCGGCCTTGTCCGCGTCCGTCACGGCGACCGTCAGCTTGCCGCTGTCCGAGTCGAACCAGGAGCCGCCGTATGCCGCTCCCGCGGCACGCCGCGCCGGGGCCTGCAGGGCGGTCGCCGTTTTCTCGGCGGCCAGCCGCGCTGTTGCCTGACTGCTCGTCAGGCCGAGGTCGTGCCGCATGGCCTGGATCAGACCGGCGGAAGCCTGCGGGACGGTGGCGGAGGGGGAATCCGCCGCCGACGCCTCGGTCGTGCCGGCGGCTGCCCAGGTGCCGAGGATGAGGAGTACGGACAGGCCGGTCCGTACAAGCGTCGTATGTCTCAAGGGAGTTACCCTTCGCTTGTTCCAGTGTGTGGGGGTGGAACGGAGAAGCGGCAGCATCCGCGAGCACAACTGAGAGCGCTCTCAGAGCTGCGCAACGGACTGTAGCCCAGTTACCTCGGCAGGTCCATGCCAATGACGGCGTTTGACTTGAGTAGGTGCACTCATCCGACAAACTGTCATCGGTCCTACGGTCACTACAACGCGGTACGGCAAAGCGGTACCGGCGGGAACAACAGGGACACGGACGACCACGAGGGGGCACCCCATGGCCCACGCGCGTCATCCAGGCGCCGGCCGCTGTATCCGCGGACCCCGCGACTTCGCACTGGTCATCGTCACCGGACGAGAACGGTCGAGCAGCGGGCGTACC
>DATCWZ010000349.1:0-2826 GCA_036566065.1 Streptomyces sp.
CGGCGAACAGCCGCTGCCCTCGGGCGAGCAGCTCGACGCCCTGGCATCCGCGTTCGGGCGGGCATGCGAGGAGTACGCGGGCGTCCTGCTGAACGCCGCCCGCGATCGGGGTGGGGAGAGCGACGAGGCCCGGGAGGCACGGCGGATCAGCTCCACCGTGCTGGACCGGGCCGCCCGCCTGGTCCGGCAATTCGGTGCCCAGGTCGCCGCCCAGGCGAGCCCCTTGCTCCCGGCGGGGCTTGAGGCCCGCTTCAACGCGGTGGGGCGCGCCCTGTCAGCCGGGCTGCCCGGCCCGCTGGCCGAGGCGTTCCGTCACCTGGACGGGCACCGGGGTGCCCAGGACCCCGAGGCCCGGTCCCGGATCCGGCGGGCCCGGATGGGCTGGCGGCTGACACGATGGCTCGCCGGCGAACCGCCCGTCACGTGCGACTCGACGGGCGACGGGACGCGGCGCCACCTCGCGGAGACCGCGTGGGTGGACCACGCCCTGGAACACATCGAGGCCGGCGGCGACCCGGACCCCGTCCTGCGTTCCGCGTACGACACGCTCGGCACCCGTATCCGGGACCGACGACACGAGATCGACCGGCACTTCGCCCGGTCGCTGGCCACCTGGACCGCGGCGGGCACACCCCCCGGGTCCATGCTCACCGTGGAGTCCTTCCTCGACCGGGTCGTGGGGCCGGTCGTCCGCGGCACGGACGGACGGCGTGTCCTGCTGCTCGTCCTGGACGGCATGAGCGCGGCGATCGCCACCGAGCTCGGCGAGGAACTCCGCTCCTCGTGGGCGGAGTTCGACCCCGTCCGGGAGGGTGAGCCGCGCAGGCGGGCGGTGGCTGCGGCACTGCCGACCCTCACCGCCGTCTCCCGTACGTCGCTGTTCGCGGGCCGGCTGATGAAGGGGGCGCAGGCGGATGAGAAGCGGCTGTTCCCCCAGCACAAGCTGTGGGGCGGCGCCCCGGCAGCCGTGTTCCACAAGGACGACCTGCGCTCACTCGGCGCCGGGGACACCTTCGGTCCCGGTCTCAGCGAGGCACTCGCCGACGGGCGCACCCATGTGGCGGTCGTCCTGAACGCCATCGACGACCGCCTCGCCAAGGAGCAGAAGCTCGGCGACGGGACATGGCGGGCGGCCGACATCCCCGGTCTCGTGAGTCTGCTGCGGGTGGCCGCCACCCAGGGCATGGCCGTCCTGATCACCAGCGACCACGGGCATGTCGTGGACCGCCACGGCACGAAGGTCGCGGCGGACACCCCGGAGTCGGCACGCCACCGGCTGCCCGGCGGGGCCATGGCCGCAACGGAGGTGGCACTGAGCGGTCCGCGTGTGGTCTGGCCCGAACCCGGTGCGTCGATCGTGGCCCTGTGGGACGCCGACTCCCGCTACACGGCGCTCAAGGCCGGCTACCACGGTGGCGCCTCCCTCGCGGAGTTCACCATCCCCGTCCTCGCGTTCCTCCCCTTCGGGGCGACGCCGCCCAAGGAGTGGCGGGAACTGGGCGACCAGCGGCCCGCGTGGTGGTCCCTGGACGAACGCGCGCATACCCCCGTACCGGCTGTCCCCCATGTCGCGCCCGCTGCGAAGAAGCCGGCCCGGCATACGCCGTCGAAGGCACAGGCCGAAGTGGACCGGATGCACGAATCCCTGTTCGACGTAGCCATGGTTCCCTCGCAGGGGACCGGGGACGCGCTGATCACCCCGGAGCTGCGCACCCGGACCGAGACGATGGTCGCCGGGCTGTTCGAATCGGCCGCCTTCCAGGACCAGGTCGAGCTCCTGGCCCGTAAACCACGCGAACGCGAGCTGGACAAGTTCCGGCAGGCTGTACGGGAGCTCGCCGACGCCGGGGGCACCCTGCCGGTGACAGCGCTGGCGCAGCGCGTCGGGTTCCCGGCCGGCCGCGCGGACGGCTTCGCCGCGGTCCTGCGCCAGCTCCTCAACTTCGACGGCGTACAGGTCCTGGAAACCCTGCCCGACGGGCGCACCCTGCGCCTTCACCAGGGGCTGCTGCGGGAGCAGTTCGGGCTGAACTGAACACGTCTTGGCGTGCTAGCGTCTGTGCCAGGGACGTCTCCGGAAGCCGACGCCCGGTTCGCCTCAGGCCCCGCGGGAGCGGGGCCTTTGTGCTGCCCAGGAGGGCAGGACGTAGGTCAGCAACACACGGTGAGTGTTTCATACGCCGATCACCCCGAGTCTCCCGATCACACGGAGTGAGAGACTGAGCCGGTGAGTTCCGCGAAGCCCAATTTCTCCTCCCCCGCGTCGGCCGCCCGTCGGCGGACGGTCATCGACGCCCTGCGGCGCGGCGCCGTACCGGACAGCGGGCTCGATCTGCTGGCCACGGGCCTGGACCGGTTCGAGACGGCGCTCGACGCCGAGCTGGACGCGGTTGCCTCGGGCGGCGCGGTGTTCAAGGCCGTACGGGGGGAGTACGGCTCCGGCAAGACGTTCTTCACCCGTTGGCTGGGCGAACGGGCCAAGCGCTTGGGCTTCGCGGTGGCCGAGATCCAGGTCTCGGAGACCGAAACCCCGCTGCACAAGCTGGAGACCGTCTACCGCAGGCTCACCGAGCGGCTGACCACAGCGAGTTTCCCGCCGAGTGCGCTCAGGCCCATCGTGGACGCGTGGTTCTACGCCCTGGAGGAGGACGCCCTGGCGGCCGGTGCCGCTGAGGACGAACTGGCCGGTGAAGTCGAGATCCTGCTCACGGCCAGGCTGGCCGAGGTCTCCCGGCACGCACCGTCCTTCGCCACCGCCCTGCGCGGATACCGGGCCGCCCTCGCCCAGGGCGACGAAGCGACCGCCGCGGCCGTGCTCGCCTGGCT
>DATCWZ010000424.1:0-5299 GCA_036566065.1 Streptomyces sp.
GGGTCCAGCGGCTCCGTCATCACGGCCGTCAGCGTGGCGATCGCCGAGCCCTTGTCGTACGGTGGGCAGCCCTCGACGCTCGCGTACAGCAGCCCGCCGAGCGACCACAGGTCGGCGGGCGGCCCGGGCTTGTGGCCGCGAGCCCGCTCGGGCGAGATGTACGAGGGCGCGCCGACCAGCATGCCTGTCGAGGTGACGGAGGGGTCGCCCTCGACCTGGGCGATGCCGAAGTCGGTCAGCACGACCCGGCCGTCGTCGGAGATCAGCACATTGGACGGCTTCACATCGCGGTGCAGAATGCCCTCGCGGTGCGCGGAGCGCAGCACGTCGAGGATGGCCAGACCGACCTCCGCCGCGCGACGGGGCGTCAGCGTCCCGTCCTCACGGATCACCTCGGCGAGCGACTTGCCCTCGATGAGCTCCATGACGATCCACGGCCGGTCGTCCTCGTCGACCACGTCGAAGACCGTCACCGCGCTGTTGTTACGGATCCTCGCGATCGCCTTGGCCTCACGCAGTGTGCGTGTGATCAGACGGCGCTTCTCGTCCTCGTCGATGGCCGAGGGGAACCGGAGTTCCTTGACCGCGACCGTACGGCCCAGCGTCTCGTCGGCGGCACGCCAGACCGTGCCCATGCCTCCGCGGCCGAGCACATCCCCGAGCCGGTACCGCCCCGCGAGAAGACGCCCTTCCTTGTCCCGTTGGGGCTCCCGTGCCTGTTCCGCCTCCGACATGCGTCCCCTCTGCGATCAACCCGCCCTGGCAGAGCGTTCATTGTCCCCTACCCCGGGACCGGTCATGGTGCCGGGGCCGGGGTCGGTCATGATGGGGCAGGAGGAAGGAGCCTCCCGCCATGCCGACACCCAGGGCGCCGCTGATCACCGCGCTGGTGCTGGCTGTGCTCACCTTGGAAACCGCGAGCCCGCCCAGCGAACCACACGTCACGCCCGCGGTGTCCTATCTGCCCTGGTTCGTCACCAGTGGCGATGCCTCCGAGGCGGCCCTGCTGGCTGTACGTCAGTCCTCTGCCCCGTACCGAACGTACCGTTCCACCGGCCCCGGGATACAGCCCGACGACCGGTTCAGGGCGGGCAGCATCACCAAGACGTTCGTCGCGACGGTGGTCCTCCAACTCGCCGGGGAGGAGCGACTGCTGCTCTCGGACAGCGTCGACACCTATCTGCCGGGCCTGGTCCGGGGCCACGGCAACGACGGCCGCCGCATCACCCTGCGCGCCCTGCTCACCCATACGAGCGGGCTCAGCGACTACACCGACGCCCTGCCCTCCGGCGACCCCGCCCGCACTGGCGGAGCCGGGCCCTCCGCGCAGCCCCTCACGGCGGAAGAGGCGGTTCTCACAGCCACGGCCCGCCCCCCGGTGTCGGCGTCCGGCGACTACGCGTACTCCAACACCAATTACGCGCTGCTCGGCCTGATAATCCGGCGGGTCACCGGGCACTCGTACGCCGCCGAGATACGCCGCCGCATACTCATCCCCCTCCGCCTGCACGGCACTTCCCTCCCCGGCGCCCGCACCGATCTGCCGTCGCCGCACTCCACCGGCTATCACCGCTCGGCGGACGACGGCTCGCTGCGCGATGTCACCGCCATCGACCCGCGGGCGGCGGGCGCGGCCGGTGAGCTGATATCCACGCTCGCCGATCTGAACCGGTTCTACGCCGCTCTGCTCGGCGGCCGTCTCCTGCCCGCCGCCGAACTGGCGACGCTGCTGAACACCCGTACCGCACAGGGTTCGTACGGCATGGGCATCTATCCGCAGCGGCTGTCCTGCGGCACGACCGTCTGGGGCCACAGCGGCCGCATCTTGGGCAGTTACGCCCGCACCGCCGCGACCCGGGACGGCGGACACGTCCTCACCTTCCGGGTGAACACGGACACCCCGCCCGGCCGAACCCTGGAAACGGCGCTGCTGGAGGCCGAGTTCTGCCAGAAGCAGACTCGCTCCTAGATGGGCACGATGTCCGGCGCGCCGAGCCGTGCCGCGTCCGCCGACAGGTCGTCCGGCTGGCGCTGCGACTCGCGTTCGGCCTGGACCCGCTTCTCGTAGTGCTCGACCTCCCGGTCGATGCGGCCCCGGTCCCAGCCGAGCACCGTCGCCATCAGCAGCGCGCAGTCCCGGGCGCTGCGGATGCCCCGGTCGAAGGTCTCGATGGAGATCCGGGTGCGTCGTGTCATCACGTCGTCGAGGTGACGGGCGCCCTCGTGCGAGGCGGCGTAGACGATTTCGGCCCGAAGGTAGTCGTCGGCCGCGGGCAGCGGTTCGCCCAGTGAGGGGTCGGTCTCGATCAGGTCGAGGATCTCGTCGGTCAGCGAGCCGTACCTGTTCAGCAGATGTTCCACCCGTACGACATGCAGACCGGTCCCGGCCGCGATCCGCGCCCGCGCGTTCCACTGGGCCCGGTAGCCCTCCGCGCCCAGCAGCGAGATGTCCTCCGTGACACAGTCCGCCACCCGCTGGTCCAGACCGTGGACCGCCTCGTCCACCGCGTCCCTGGCCATCACCCGGTACGTCGTGAACTTGCCGCCCGCGACCACGACGAGCCCGGGCACGGGGTGCGCCACTGTGTGCTCGCGCGAGAGCTTGCTGGTCGCGTCCGACTCCCCGGCCAGCAACGGTCGCAGTCCCGCATAGACACCCTGGACGTCGTCCCTGGTCAGCGGGGTGTTCAGGACGGAGTTCACACGCTCGAGGAGATAGTCGATGTCGGCGCCGGACGCGGCCGGGTGCGTCTTGTCCAGGTCCCAGTCGGTGTCCGTCGTACCGATGATCCAGTGGCGCCCCCAGGGAATGACGAACAGCACGGACTTCTCCGTACGCAGGATCAGTCCGCTGGAGGAGTGAATGCGGTCCTTGGGTACGACCAGATGGATGCCCTTGGACGCCCGGACGTGGAACTGTCCGCGCTCCCCGATCAGCGCCTGGGTGTCGTCCGTCCACACCCCGGTCGCGTTGACGACCTGCTTGGCCCTGACCTCGTATTCCCCGCCCGCCTCGGTGTCCTCCACCCGCGCGCCGACGACCCGCTCGCCCTCGCGCAGGAATCCGACGACCCGGGCGCCGTTGGCCACCTGCGCGCCGTAGGCCGCGGCGGTGCGCACCAGGGTCGCCACATAACGGGCGTCGTCCACCTGGGCGTCGTAGTACTGCAGGGCCCCCACCAGGGCGTCCTTCCGCAGCGCCGGCGCGATGCGCAGGGCCCGGCCGCGGGTGAGGTGCCGGTGCAGGGGCAGGCCCCGGCCGTGTCCCGAGGACACCGACATCGCGTCGTACAGCGCGACGCCCGATCCGGCGTAGAGCCGCTCCCATCCCTTGTGCCGCAAGGGATAGAGGAATGGCACCGGCTTCACCAGATGCGGCGCGATGCGCTCAAGGAGCAGTCCGCGCTCCGTAAGCGCCTCGCGCACCAGTGCGAAGTCGAGCATCTCCAGATAGCGCAGCCCGCCATGGATCAGCTTGCTCGATCTGCTCGACGTGCCGGCGGCCCAGTCCCGCGCCTCGACCAGGCCGGTGGCCAGTCCCCTGGTCGCCGCGTCGAGCGCCGTCCCGGCCCCGACCACACCCGCTCCCACGACCAGCACGTCCAGTTCGCGCTCGGCCATCGCCGCAAGGGCCATGGCGCGCTGCGCGGGTCCCAGTGTCGCTGTCCTCACTGCTGCCTCCCGGTGGATCGGGGTGGTCGGGGCACGCGGCGCGGACCGGCCCGGGGCCGGCCGCCCGTGCCCCCCACTCGATTCTGTCCGGGGTCCGCGACTTCAGCCACCGCCTGTGGACAACACCCGGAGGACAACAGCAGCACAATGCGGCAGATAGGTCATATTTACGCCTAGTGTGACATTGCGCCGTCCCCAGCGGTTGCGCTTTCTGTCTTCTTGGTCTTAGGGAAGGACGGCCATCGACATGCCCGCAGACCTCGCCGTCATCGGACTCGGTCACCTCGGCCTGCCCCTCGCCCAGGCCGCCGTGGCCGCCGGCATCCAGACCGTCGGCTACGACACCGATCCACGGCCCTGCGCGGAACTGTCGGCGGGCCGGACCCCGGTCGAGGGCTCCCTCAGCGCCTCCGACATCCGCCGGATGCTCTCGGGCGGCTTCCGGCCCACCAGCGACCCGGCCGAGCTCGGCCGGGTCCGTACCGCCGCGATCTGCGCCCCCACCCCGCTCGGCCCCGACCGCACCCCCGACCTGGCAGCCGTCCGGGACGCGGCCCGCGCGCTCGCGCCCCGGCTCCGCCCGCACACCACGGTCCTGCTGGAATCGGCCGTGCCGCCCGGGACCACCGACACCTTCGTACGGCCGCTCCTGGAGGAGGGCTCGGGGCTGCGCGCCGGACGCGACTTCCACCTCGCCCACTCGCCCAGCCGCCTCGACCCGGGCAACCGCACCCGCGCGTACGGCAACACCCCCAAGGTCATCGGTGGCCTCACCCCCGCCTGCACGGAGTCGGCCGCCGCCTTCTACGGCCGGCTCACCGACAAGGTCGTACGGGCCAGGGGGCCGCGCGAGGCCGAGATGACGAAGGTGCTGGAGACCAACTTCCGGCACGTCAACATCGCCCTGGTCAACGAGATGGCGGTGCTCTGCCACGACCTGGGCATCGACCTCTGGGACGTCATCCGGTGCGCCGAGACCAAGCCGTTCGGCTTCGAGCCGTTCCGCCCTGGACCCGGCGTCGGCGGCCATGGCGTGCCCGTGGACCCCGGCCGCCTCCCGTACGGCGGCCGCACCCCCGGGCATCCGCTGCGGATGGTCTCGCTCGCGCAGGAGATCAACGACCGCATGCCGCGGTACGTGATCCAGCGCTGCGCCACCCTCCTCAACGAGCACGGCAAGTCCGTACGCGGCGCCAGGGTGCTGCTGCTCGGGGTCACGTACAAGCCGGACCTCGCCGACCAGGAGCGGTCCCCGGCCCGCGAGATCGCGACCCGGCTGATGGACATGGGCGCGCAGATCGGCTACCACGACCCGCACGTCCTGGACTGGCGCGTACGCGAACGGCCCGTGCCGCGCGCCGACTCGCTGTACGAGGCCGCGTCGAGCGCCGACCTCACGGTGCTGCTCCAGCACCACCGCACGTACGACCTCCAGGGCCTGGCCGTCAAGGCCCAGCTCCTCCTGGACACCCGGGGCGCCACCCCGCCCGGGGCCACCCACCGCCTGTAGCGGGAGCGGGCTGCTAGCCTGCGGCATCACTTACGCACAGACGTGCGATCCATCCCAGGGGGAATCCGCCATGAGCCAGCCCGTGCCGCCGAACCAGCCCCAGCAGCCGTACGGCGG
>DATCWZ010000214.1:0-7954 GCA_036566065.1 Streptomyces sp.
CGCACCGGGGGCCGGGCAGCGGCCGGAGCACGCGTCCGCGGGCTGAGGCCCCCGCCCCCGCTCGGTCCAGCCCCCCGCTCAGCCCTCGTCGGCGGAATCCCCGGTACCGGTAGCCGGGGATCCGTCGGCGTTCTTGTCTGAGGCGCCGCTGTTCGAGGGACCGCTGTTCGAGGGGCCGCCCACCTGGATCCCGGCCATCCGGGACCACTCGTACGGGCCGGTGCGGACCCTGGCGGCGAACTCACCGTCAAAGGACTCGTGCAGGGTGAGGTCCGCCTTGCGTGCGGCGCTCTCCGCGACCTCGTACGAGGGTGCGACCAGGTCACCCCAGGTGCCGTCCGCGCCGACGAGCACGATGCGGGTACCCATCTGGCCCAGATAGGTGAGCACGCCCTCGGCGCCGCCGTGCGAGCCGGCGAAGGCGCCGATCTGCCGGGACAGCCTGGCGGCCCTGCGCTCCGCGCGGGCAGCGCGCCTGCGTTCGTCCCTGCCGGGGCCGGGTGCGGTCTCCGGTGCCTTTGCGGTCACCGAGGTCTGTGCGGTCTCTGACGTCTCTGCCATAACACAGGATGCTACCGACGGGTAGATCAACTGGCGACGGGTGGGGTACGTGGCCTGGGCCACGTACCCCACCCGTTACGTCCGGATCATCACCGGCTCAGCGGCCGGTCACCTCAGGAAGGGGTCCACTGCCACGGCGATGAAAAGCAGCGAGACATAGGTGATGGACCAGTGGAACAGCCGCATTTCCTTGAGCTTGGCCCCGGCGATTCCGGCCTTGGCCCTGTTCTGCAGCGCGTGCGCCTCCCAGAGCCAGAAGCCTCCGGCGAGCAGCGCCACCGAGGTGTAGAACCAGCCCGTGTAGCCGAGCGGGGTCAGCAGCAGCGAGACGGCCACCATCACCCAGCTGTAGAGGACGATCTGGCGCGCCACCACCCGGTTGGACGCGACGACCGGCAGCATCGGGACGCCGACGCGGGCGTAGTCCTCCTTGACCTTCATGGACAGCGGCCAGTAGTGCGGCGGCGTCCAGAAGAACATCACGGCGAAGAGGACGACCGCGGCCCAGGACACCGTATTGGTGACAGCGGACCATCCGATGAGGACCGGCATGCAGCCGGCGATACCGCCCCAGACGATGTTCTGCGAGGTGCGGCGTTTCAGTAGCAGCGTGTAGATGACGACGTAGAAAAGCAGTGCTCCGAGAGACAGAGCCGCCGACAGCCAGTTGACGAGAAGGCCGAACCAGACAGTGGAGACCACCGCCAGGCCGATGCCGAACGCCAGGCACTCACGCGGGCTCACCATGCCGGTGACCAGCGGCCGTTGCGACGTACGGTCCATCAGTGCGTCGATGTCGCGGTCGATATACATATTGAGCGCGTTGGCACCGCCCGCGGAGAGATATCCGCCGATGGTGGTAACCACGACGAGCCACAGGTCGGGCGCGCCCTGGGCCGCCAGGAACATCACCGGAACGGTGGTGATGAGCAACAGCTCGATGATGCGCGGCTTGGTAAGCGCCACGAATGCCTTGCACCGGGCCCCGAACGGGCGATGGCCCTTCGGGGTCGGAGTCAAGGCGACCCCCGCGGGTCGGGACTCGACGGCCGTCACGCACACCCCTGACAGAGAAACCCCAGCAAGCTCCGGGACTGAAGAACCCGGTAAAGACTTGCGCGAACCAGACCACTGTAAACGGTTGGGATACGCCACTCTTCGCGGGGGTGCGCTCGTGTTGGGGGGGCACAGAAGTGAACGGATGCGCTCATACGGAAAGTGAACTCGGCGGGCTGCCCACACCCTGGAAAGGGCATAAGTAGGCCGTTGTGTCGGGGGTAGGCTCGGCCGAGTCCGGTGCGTTCACAGCCACCGGTTTACGACAGTGGAGAGGAGCCCTGACTCAGGGTGAGCACCATGCCGACCACCACAGACCTCCAGTGGACCGAATTGGACCAGCGGGCCGTGGACACCGTCCGCGTCCTCGCCGCGGATGCCGTACAGAAAGTCGGAAACGGCCACCCGGGTACGGCGATGAGCCTGGCTCCCGCCGCGTACACCCTTTTCCAGAAAGTGATGCGGCACGACCCCTCGGACGCGAACTGGACCGGGCGCGACCGGTTCGTCCTCTCGGCGGGCCACTCCAGCCTGACCCTTTACATCCAGCTCTACCTGGCCGGATACGGCCTGGAGCTGGACGACCTCAAGGCTTTCCGGACCTGGGGCTCGAAAACCCCGGGACATCCGGAGTACGGCCACACCACGGGTGTGGAGACGACCACGGGCCCGCTGGGCCAGGGCGTCGCCAACGCCGTGGGCATGGCGATGGCCGCGCGGTACGAGCGCGGTCTCTTCGACCCGGACGCCGCCCCCGGCACGTCCCCGTTCGACCACACCGTCTACGTCGTCGCTGGTGACGGCTGCCTCCAGGAGGGCATCTCCTCCGAGGCGTCCTCGCTGGCCGGCCACCAGAAGCTCGGCAATCTGGTGCTGCTGTGGGACGACAATCACATCTCGATCGAGGGTGACACGGAGACCGCGATCTCCGAGGACACCATCAAGCGGTACGAGGCGTACGGCTGGCACGTCCAGCGTGTCGAGCAGCTTCCCAGCGGCGACCTGGACCCCGAGGGCCTCTACAGGGCGCTGCTCGCGGCGAAGGCCGAGACGAACCGCCCGTCGTTCATCGCGGCCCGCTCGATCATCGCCTGGCCCGCCCCGAACGCGCGGAACACCGAGGCGGCGCACGGCTCGGCGCTCGGTGCCGACGAGGTCGCCGCCACCAAGCGCGTACTCGGCTTCGACCCGGAGAAGAGCTTCGAGGTCTCCGACGAGGTCATCGCGCACACGCGTGAGGCGCTGGACCGCGGGCGCGAGGCCAGGACCGAGTGGGAGAAGACGTTCGCCGCGTGGCGTACGTCGAACCCGGCGCGCGCCGCAGAGTTCGACCGGATCGCCGCGGGCGAGCTTCCCGAGGGCTGGGAGGACGCGCTGCCGGTGTTCGAGGCCGGCAAGAGCGTCGCCACCCGCGCCGCGTCGGGCAAGGTGCTCCAGGCGCTCGGCGAGGTCGTGCCCGAGCTGTGGGGCGGCTCCGCCGACCTCGCGGGCTCGAACAACACCACGATCGACAAGACGTCGTCGTTCCTCCCGGCGGGCAACCCGCTGCCGGGGGCCGACCCGTACGGCCGCACGATTCACTTCGGCATCCGCGAGCACGCCATGGCCGCGGCGATGAACGGCATCGCGCTGCACGGCAACACCCGTATTTACGGAGGCACCTTCCTGGTGTTCTCCGACTACATGCGCAACTCCGTGCGGCTGTCCGCGCTGATGCACCTGCCGGTGACCTATGTATGGACGCACGACTCGGTCGGTCTCGGCGAGGACGGCCCGACCCACCAGCCGGTGGAGCACCTGGCCTCGCTGCGCGCCATCCCGGGCCTGAACATCGTGCGCCCGGCCGACGCCAACGAGACGGTCATCGCCTGGCGGGAGATCCTGCGCCGCCACACGAAGGAGTTCGGCAAGGGCGCACCGCACGGCCTGGCGCTGACCAGGCAGGGCATCCCGACGTACGAGGCAAACGAGAACGCGGCCAGGGGCGGTTATGTCCTCTTCGACGCCGAGGGCGGCACGCCGCAGGTCGTGCTGATCGCCACCGGTTCGGAGGTGCAGCTCGCCGTCGGGGCCCGCGAGGAGCTCCAGGCGGCCGGCGTGCCCACCCGGGTGGTGTCGATGCCCTCGGTCGAGTGGTTCGAGGAGCAGGATCAGGCGTACAAGGACAGCGTTCTGCCGCCGTCCGTGAAGGCCAGGGTCGCCGTCGAGGCGGGCATCGGTCTGACCTGGTACCGGTACGTGGGTGACGCGGGCCGGATCGTGTCGCTGGAGCACTTCGGCGCGTCGGCCGACGCCAAGGTCCTGTTCCGTGAATTCGGCTTCACCGCCGGGCACGTTGCCGCCGCCGCCCGGGAATCTCTCGCCGCCGCCGCGCGCTGACGCCGGTACAAACGACTAGTAGGAGATGCAATTTTCATGACAGACGCACTCAAGCGCCTCTCCGACGAGGGCGTGGCGATCTGGCTGGACGACCTGTCGCGCAAGCGGATCACCTCGGGCAATCTCGCCGAGCTGATCGACGAGAACCACGTCGTGGGTGTCACGACGAACCCGTCGATCTTCCAGAAGGCGATCTCGCAGGGCGACGGTTACGACCAGCAGCTCACCGACCTCGCCGCCCGGGGGGTCACCGTGGACGAGGCCGTCCGCATGATCACGACGGCCGATGTGCGTGACGCCGCGGACGTCCTGCGCCCGGTCTACGACGCGTCGGACGAGCAGGACGGCCGGGTCTCCATCGAGGTGGACCCGCGTCTGGCCCACAACACGGCGGCCACGGTCGCCGAGGCCAAGCAGCTCGCCTGGCTGGTGGACCGGCCGAACACGTTCATCAAGATCCCGGCGACGAAGGCCGGGCTCCCGGCGATCACCGAGGTCATCGGCCGGGGCATCAGCGTGAACGTCACGCTGATCTTCTCGCTCGAGCGCTACCGCGAGGTCATGGACGCGTACCTGGCGGGCCTGGAGAAGGCGAAGGCCGCGGGCCTGGACCTGGCCAGGATCCACTCGGTGGCGTCCTTCTTCGTGTCCCGGGTGGACACCGAGATCGACAAGCGGCTCGACGCGCTGGGCACGCCCGAGGCCGAGGCGCTCAAGGGCAAGGCCGCCGTCGCCAACGCGCGTCTCGCCTACCAGGCGTACGAAGAGGTGTTCGGCTCCGATCGCTGGGCGGCGCTGGACCGGGCGCACGCCAACAAGCAGCGTCCGCTGTGGGCCTCCACCGGCGTGAAGAACCCGGCGTACAAGGACACGATGTACGTCGACGACCTGGTCGCCCCCGGCACGGTGAACACCATGCCCGAGGCCACCATGAACGCCACCGCGGACCACGGGGAGTTCACGGGCAACAGCATCGCGGGCACGTACGAGCAGGCCCGCGCCGAGCTCGACGCCGTCGAGAAGCTCGGGATCAGCTACGACGACGTCGTCCAGCTCCTGGAGGACGAGGGCGTCCAGAAGTTCGAGGCCGCCTGGGCCGACCTGCTCAACTCCACCGAGGCGGAGCTCAAGCGCCTCGCCCCTTCGGAGGGCTGACGATCTTGTCCGGTGTTCCCGGGGCCAACCCGCTCCGTGACGCCCAGGACCGGCGGCTCCCGCGTATCGCGGGACCGTCGGGCCTGGTCATCTTTGGCGTCACGGGCGATTTGTCCCGTAAAAAGCTGATGCCCGCCGTCTACGACCTCGCCAATCGCGGCCTGCTGCCGCCGGGCTTCTCGCTCATCGGCTTCGCGCGCCGGGAGTGGCAGGACGAGGACTTCGCCAAGGAGGTCCACGACGCCGTCAAGTTGCACGCGCGCACCCAGTTCCGGGAAGAGGTCTGGCAGCAGCTCATCCAGGGGATGCGCTTCGTCCAGGGCGACTTCGACGACGACGGGGCCTTCGAGACCCTGAAGTCCACGATCGAGGAGCTCGACAAGGAACAGGGAACGGGCGGCAACTTCGCCTTCTACCTGTCCGTGCCGCCCAAGTTCTTCCCCAAGGTCGTCCAGCAGCTCAAGAAGCACGGTCTCGCCGAGCAGAAGGAGGGCTCCTGGCGGCGTGCCGTCATCGAGAAGCCGTTCGGCCACGACCTGGCCAGCGCGCAGGAGCTCAACCGCCTCGTGCACGACGTGTTCCCGCCGGTCGAGGTCTTCCGGATCGACCACTACCTCGGCAAAGAGACGGTCCAGAACATCCTGGCGCTGCGCTTCGCGAACACGATGTTCGAGCCGATCTGGAACCGGTCGTACGTCGACCATGTCCAGATCACGATGGCCGAGGACATCGGCATCGGCGGCCGCGCCGGGTACTACGACGGCATCGGCGCGGCCCGTGACGTCATCCAGAACCATCTGCTCCAGTTGCTGGCGCTGACCGCGATGGAGGAGCCCGGCTCCTTCCATCCCAAGGCGCTGGTCGCCGAGAAGCTCAAGGTGCTCACCGCGGTGGAGCTGCCCGACGACCTGGGCAAGCACACCGTGCGCGGGCAGTACGCCTCCGCGTGGCAGGGCGGCGAAGAGGTCCCCGGCTATCTGGAGGAGGAGGGCATCGACGCCAAGTCGAAGACCGACACCTTCGCCGCCATCAAGCTGACGATCAACAACCGCCGCTGGGCGGGCGTACCGTTCTATCTCCGTACCGGAAAGCGGCTCGGCCGCCGGGTCACCGAGATCGCGGTCGTCTTCAAGCGCGCCCCGTATCTGCCTTTCGAATCCGGCGCGACCGAGGAGCTGGGCGGCAACGCCCTGGTCATCCGGGTCCAGCCGGACGAGGGCATGACCGTGCGGTTCGGCTCCAAGGTGCCCGGCACCTCGATGGAGGTCCGGGACGTCACGATGGACTTCGCGTACGGCGAGTCCTTCACGGAGTCCAGCCCGGAGGCCTACGAACGGCTGCTGCTGGATGTGCTGCTGGGCGACGCCAACCTGTTCCCGCGCCACCAGGAGGTCGAACTCTCCTGGAACATCCTCGACCCGATCGAGCAGTACTGGGACAAGCACGGCAAGCCCGCTCAGTACGCGGCCGGCACCTGGGGCCCGGCCGAGGCTGACGAGATGCTCGCACGCGACGGACGGAGCTGGCGCCGGCCATGAACATCGATCTCACGGAAACCACGTCGAGCAAGATCAACCAAGCTCTTGTCTCGGCGCGGCGTTCCATCGGCACCCCTGCCATCGGCATGGTGCTCACCCTGGTCATCGTCACCGACGAGGAGAACGCCTACGACGCGCTCAAGTCGGCGAGCGACTCCTCCCGCGAGCACCCCTCGCGGATCATCGCGGTGATCAAGCGGGCCAGCCGTTCACCGCGCAGCAGGCGCGACGCGCGGCTCGACGCCGAGGTGCGGGTCGGTTCCGACTCGGGCTCGGGCGAGACCATCGTGCTGCGTCTGCACGGTGAACTGGCCAACCACGCCCAGTCGGTGGTCCTGCCTCTGCTGCTGCCGGACGCCCCGGTCGTGGTGTGGTGGCCCATGGACGCGCCCGCCGACCCGGCGAAGGACCCGCTGGGCGCGCTCGCCCAGCGGCGGATCACGGACACGTACTCCGCCGAGCACCCGCTCGAAGAGCTCGCGGTCCGCGCAACGACGTACAACCCGGGCGACACCGATCTGGCCTGGACCCGGATCACCCCCTGGCGCTCGATGCTGGCCGCCGCGCTGGACCAGCAGCCCGCCCAGGTCCTCTCGGCGACGGTCGAGGGCGAGTCGGACAACCCGAGCTGCGAGCTGCTCGCCATGTGGCTCGCCGACCGGCTCGGCGTACCGGTGGAGCGCACCCAGTCCGCCGGTCCCGGCCTGACGGCGGTCCGTATGGAGACCAAGAAGGGCGCCATCGTCCTGGACCGGCCCGACGGTTCGCTGGCCACCCTCTGCATGGACGGCCAGCCCGACCGTGCGGTGGCGCTCCAGCGCCGGGACACCGCGGAACTCCTCGCGGAGGAGCTGCGCAGGCTCGACCCGGACAACATCTACGCGTCCGCGGTGAAGTTCGGCGTGGACCGGCTGGGCGCCCCCGGGGACGCCAAGGCGGAGGGGTCCGGCCGCAAACCGGCTCCGGCCCGCTCCCCCGAGGCGACTCCCACGGCGAAGAAGGCCGCGGTGAGGAAGGCGGCGTCGAAGTGAGCGCCCCGCAGCTCGTCGTACACCGCGACAAGGAGCTGATGGCCCAGGCCGCGGCGGCCCGGCTGATCACGAAGGTCGTGGACGCCCAGGCGGCTCGCGGCCAGGCGTCGGTGGTGCTCACCGGCGGGCGCAACGGCAACGGCCTGCTGGCCGCGCTCGCCGGGTCGCCCGCCCGGGACGCGGTCGACTGGTCGCGGCTCGATCTGTGGTGGGGCGACGAGCGGTTCCTGCCCG
>DATCWZ010000253.1:0-4123 GCA_036566065.1 Streptomyces sp.
CGCCAGGCCACGAAGCCGTCGGGCCGCACCAGCACGGCGCCGTCCGCGCCGACCCCGTGCGCCCCGGCCCAGTCGGCCTCCTTCTCGGTCTCCAGGTCAGCGCCGGGCCCGCTGCCGAGACCGTACGCCTCCAGACGCACCGCCAGCCGCTCGGCCGCACGGGCCGCCGCCGGCCGCCACACCTCGTCCCCGGCATCGCAGAGCAGCACGAAGGTCTGCTCGTACAGATCGAGCAGAGACACCCGCTCTCCCGCCCGGCCGACCCACAGATGCGGGGCACGGGTGCCCGGTTCGCCGTTGAGGCCCATCCCGTCGGGGACCACCGGGAGCTGCGGATCGGCGCCGATGACCGCGCCGCGGACGTACCGGTAACCGAGAGCCACCGTCAGCATGCCGCTCTTGGGCCCGCCGGCCACGGGCGGAGGCGCGTACCCCGGGTGGCTGTGCTCGCCGGAACGGGCCGAGGCACGGGCGCTCGTCTCCCTGGCCACCGGCAGCCGCTCCGCCTCGTACGTCTCCAGCAGCCCCGGGCCCGCCTCTCCGTTCAGTACCATGGCCAGCTTCCACGCCAGGTTGTGCGCGTCCTGGATGCCGGTGTTGGAGCCGAACGCGCCGGTCGGGGACATCTCATGGGCCGAGTCACCGGCCAGGAAGATCCTGCCGGAGCTGTAGCTCTGCGCCACGCGCTCCGCCGCGTGCCACGGCGCCTTGCCCGTGATCTCCACATCGAGGTCGGGCGCACCGACCGCCTTGCGGATGTGCTCGGCACACCGTACGTCGGTGAAGTCCTCCAGCGTCTCCCCCCGGTCGGGCTGCCACGGGGCGTGGAACACCCACTCCTGCTCGTTGTCCACGGGGAGCAGCGCGCCGTCCGCCCCGGGCCTGGTCAGATAGCAGACGATGAAGCGCCGGTCGCCCACCACGGCCGCGAGCCGGCGCGAGCGGAACGTGATGCTCACGTTGTGGAACAGGTCACCGGCCCCCGACCGGCCGATCCGCAACTGCTCGCGGACCGGGCTGCGCGGACCGTCGGCCGCGACGAGGTAGTCGGCACGCACCGTGCTGTGTTCCCCGGTGGTCCGGTTCTTCAGCACCGCCGTGACACCTGTCGCGTCCTGCTCGAACGTCTGCATCTCGGTCGAGAAGCGCAGATCGCTTCCCTGGTCGCGGGCGTGGGCCACCAGCACGGGTTCCAGGTCGTTCTGGCTGCACAGACACCACCCGGTCGGACTGAAGCGGGCGATGCCGCCGCCCGGGTCGATCTCCTTGAACAGCCACTCCTGGTCGTCACCGGTGAGCGAGCCCGCCTGCAGGATGCCGTGGTTCTCGGCCAGCACCGAGGCGGCCGCACGCACCAGCGGCTCCGCGCCCGCAGTGCGCAGGATCTCCATCGTGCGCACGTTGTTGCCGCGCCCCCGCGGGTGCGTGGAGGTGCTCGCGTGTTTCTCGACCAGCAGGTGACGGATACCGAGCCGGCTCAGGAAGAGGGAGGTGGAAAGGCCCACAAGTGAGCCGCCCACGATGAGGACCGGTACACGGTGGTCGACGTTCTCGTTCATCTTTGCTCCAGCTCACAGGCACTACGGATGCACTGTCCATGCCCTCGTCCGAGCGTTTCGGTCACCTGCTCACCTGAACGGTTCATAAATCTCGCGCCACTCGTATCAGCGTTCCACGATCAGTCGCGGGAGCGCCGCCGTACAGCGGCGCGGCCTGTACCTGCGAGCCGGGCAACAGCCCGTGCCCGGATCACTGGAAGACGACGGACGACGAGGGGCCACCCGGCGTGGTCGCGGCGCCGTCTTGAAGGAGAGCGAAGATGACCACCCTCTCGGAACGCGTCTCGCAGTCCGCGTTCGACGGATCGAGGCTCCGTGTCGTGCTGCTGCTCGACCTGCACGACGGCGCCCAGAAGCAGTTCCTGGAGGCGTACGAGCACCTGCGCAACCAGGTGGCGTCCGTCCCCGGCCATATCAGCGACCAGCTCTGCCAGTCCATCGAGAACCCCTCGCAGTGGCTCATCACCAGCGAGTGGGAGAGCGCGCCGCCCTTCCTCGCCTGGGTCAACAGCGAGGAGCACGTGGCGACCGTACAGCCCCTGCACGGCTGCGTGCGTGACACCCGCTCACTGCGCTTCAGCGTCCTGCGCGAGACCGGCGAAACGCCCGCCAGAGCGCCCGAACCGGCCAAGGGCAGGCTGCAGGCCGCCCCCCGGCTGGGCGACGGCGTCGTACGCCACGCCCTCACCTTCACGGTGAAGCCAGGCACCGAGGACATCGTCGCCAAGATCCTCTCCGAGTACGACTCCCCCCAGTCGCGCGTCGACGAGAACACCCGGCTGCGCCGGACCTCGCTCTTCATGCACGGCAACCGGGTCGTACGGGCGGTCGAGGTCGAGGGCGAACTCATGGCCGCGCTGCGCCATGTGTCGCGGCAGCCCGAGATCCGGGCCGTCGAGGAGGCGCTCAACCCGTATCTGGAGCAGGACCGGGACCTCTCGGACCCGGACTCCGCCCGCATGTTCTTCACCCGGGCGGCGCTGCCGACCGTGCACCACGTGACGGCCGGCCGGCACGCGAGCGGGGACATCCGCCGGCACGCGCTGTTCTACCAGGCCAAGGAGGGCTGCGGCATGGCCCTTGCCCGGCTGCTCGCCGGGCAGGACGAGGAAGCGGCCGACGACACGGCCAGCCCCGTCAACAGCAGCACCATCTTCCAGCGCGACGACGTCGTGGTGCGCCTGCTCGAAGTGGTCGGCCGGATCGAGGAGTACCCCGCGCAGGCCCTCGGCATCGACGGCCCCCGCAAGGCGGCCATGCTCGGCCGGCTCCTGCACGGCGGTGCCAACGGCATGCCGACGACCGATCAGGAAGCCGCCCGCTTCCTCGCGCAGTCCGAGATGCAACTGATCACCGACCGGCGGGCCACGGAGTCCTGAACTCCGTCCCGCACCGCACGGGGGCTCGCCCACCGCTGCCTCACACCGTACAAACGCGCCTGGAGGAAGCAGTCATGACCACGCACCGGCCTCGCATCGTGGACCTCAGCGAGACACAGCCCAACCGCAGGCGTGGAGGCGACCTGCGCGCCATGCTCACACCAACGGCGGTGGGCGCGACCAGCGGCTTCATGGGGCTGGCCATCGTCCAGCCCGGCGACCGCATCGGCGAGCACTACCACCCGTACTCCGAGGAGTTCGTGTACGTGGTGGACGGCCTGCTGGAAGTGGACCTGGACGGTGAGCCGCACCCGATGCGGCCCGACCAGGGCCTGCTGATCCCCCCGCACGTCCGCCACCGCTTCCGCAACGTGGGCGAAACCGAGGCGCGCATGGTCTTCCACCTCGGCCCGCTCGCCCCGCGCCCCGAGCTCGGCCATGTCGACACGGAGCACACCGAGCACGCCGAATCCGTGGGGCGCGGGGCTCCGCCGGAACGTACCGAGGCCGCGTCATGACCCGGCGTGTGGCCGTCACCGGAGTGGGGGTGGTCGCCCCAGGCGGCATCGGAGCGCCGGCCTTCTGGGACCTGCTGTCCCACGGCCGCACGGCAACCCGCGGCATCACTCTCTTCGACCCGGCGGCGTTCCGCTCACGCATCGCCGCCGAATGCGACTTCGACCCCGCGGTGCACGGCCTCAACGAGGACGAGATCGCCCGCTCGGACCGCTACATCCAGTTCGCACTGGTGGCCGCTCGGGAAGCGCTGAACGACGCGGGACTCGACCCGGAGAAGGAGGACCCCTGGCGTATCGGGGTGTCCCTGGGCACCGCGGTCGGCGGCACCACCCGCCTCGAACACGACTATGTCGCGGTCAGTGACAGCGGGGCGCGCTGGGACGTCGACCACTGTCCCGCCGGGAAACACCTCCAGCGCGCCTTCTCGCCCAGCACCCTCGCCTCGGCGGTGGCCGAGCAGGTAGGCGCGCACGGCCCGGTGCAGACCGTGTCCACGGGCTGCACCTCCGGCCTCGACGCCATCGGATACGCGTTCCACTCCATCGAGGAGGGCCGCGTCGACGTCTGCGTCGCGGGGGCGTCGGACACACCGATCACCCCCATCACCGTGGCGTGCTTCGACGCCATCAAGGCGACATCGGCGAACAACGACGACCCGGAACACGC
>DATCWZ010000666.1:0-2544 GCA_036566065.1 Streptomyces sp.
CGAGCGACCGGTCGGAAAGTCACATGATCCGCCGGACAGGACCTAGGCCGCGAGGCCGAGGGCGGCCATCCGCTTGGTGTGGGCTTCGGTGATCCTGGAGAACATCCGGCCGACCTCGGCGAGGTCGAACCCGCCCGCCACCCCGCCCACCAGCATCGTCGACAGCGCGTCGCGGTCGGCGACCACCCGCTGGGCCTGCGAGAGCGCCTCGCCCATCAGCCGGCGGGCCCACAGCGCGAGCCTGCCCCCGACGCGCGGCTCGGCCTCGATCGCGGCGCGGACCTTCTCCACGGCGAAGTTCCCGTGCCCGGTGTCGTCCAGCACGGCCAGCACCAGCGAGCGAGTGTCGATGTCGAGCCGGGCCGCGATCTCGCGGTAGAAGTCACTGGCGATCGAATCGCCGACGTACGCCTTGACCAGGCCCTCCAGCCAGTCCGACGGCGCGGTCTGGTGGTGGAAGTCGTCCAGCGCCTTGGCGAACGGCTCCATCGCCGCGGTCGGGTCCTCACCGATCTCGGCGAGCCGAGCCCTGAGCTGATCGAAATGACTGAATTCCGCGGAGGCCATCTTTGCCAGGGCCGCCTTGTCGCCGAGCGTCGGCGCCAGTTTCGCGTCCTCGGCGAGTCGTTCGAAGGCCGCCAGTTCGCCGTACGCGAGTGCGCCGAGCAGATCCACCACTGCGGCCCTGTACTGCGCGTCGACGGAAGCCGTTTCCCACCCCTGGGCGGCGATCGGCGTCTGCTCGCTTTCGGCCATAGCAATCCTTTCGGAACCGGCTGAACGCACCGCATCCAGCGATAAGTTTCTCTTCCGCACTTCATCGCGCGTCAGGAGACACGAAGCGCACAATAGCCCGCGTCCGGCCTGGGGAAAGACCCTGCCCGGCCGCGACGGGCAGGGCCGACGTGACGTACCACCCAACACACATGCGCGAATCCGGGGTACAGTGGTATTGCGCTTACTGAGCATTTTCTTGTGTCAGGAGCGCAACCCTGAATGAGGATGCCCGGTCGGTGGCCCGATCGGCTCCGACCCGACAGCCCTCCGCGCGGGGCGTACGACACGTACGACCGCAGATGAGGGGCCCCCTCAGCGGCACGAGCGCTCGAGCGACGGCAGTGGTCCCGCGCCACCCGGCCCATCCACGGCCGATGACCAACCCCGGCACGGTACGACCCCCAGCGTTCGCCTCGGGCCGCGTCTCACAGAAGAGGCAGCACCCTGACTACGTTCCGCGAACTCGGAATTCTCCCCGAGACAGCCGAAGCCCTTGAGGCGGTCGGCATTCTTTCCCCCTTCCCCATCCAGGAGATGACGCTCCCCGTGGCGCTCTCCGGATCCGATGTCATCGGCCAGGCCAAGACCGGCACCGGCAAGACGCTCGGCTTCGGCCTTCCGCTCCTGGAGCGCGTCACCGTCCCCGCCGATGTCGAGGCGGGCCGCGCCACGCCCGAGCAGCTCACCGACGCGCCGCAGGCGCTGATCGTCGTCCCCACCCGCGAGCTGTGCCAGCAGGTCACCAACGACCTGCTCACCGCGGGCAAGGTCCGTAACGTCCGCGTGCTCGCGATCTACGGCGGCCGGGCGTACGAGCCCCAGGTCGAGGCCCTGAAGAAGGGCGTCGACGTGGTGGTCGGCACCCCCGGCCGGCTCATCGACCTGGCGGGCCAGCGCAAGCTGGACCTCTCCCAGGTCCGGGTGCTCGTGCTCGACGAGGCCGACGAGATGCTCGACCTGGGCTTCCTGCCCGATGTCGAGCGGATCATCTCGATGCTGCCGCCGAAGCGGCAGACCATGCTGTTCTCGGCCACCATGCCGGGCGCCGTCATCAGCCTCGCGCGCCGCTACATGTCGCACCCGACGCACATCAACGCCACCTCGCCCGACGACGAGGGCCGTACGGTCAAGAACACCACGCAGCACGTGTTCCGCGCGCACAACATGGACAAGCCGGAGATGCTCGCCCGCATCCTCCAGGCAAACGGCCGCGGCCTGGCCATGGTCTTCTGCCGTACGAAGCGGACGGCCGCCGACATCGCCGACCAGCTTGAGAAGCGCGGTTTCGCGTCCGGCGCGGTCCACGGCGACCTCGGTCAGGGCGCCCGTGAGCAGGCGCTGCGGGCCTTCCGCAACGGCAAGGTGGACGTCCTCGTCTGCACGGACGTGGCGGCCCGCGGTATCGATGTCGAGGGTGTGACCCACGTCATCAACTATCAGTCACCCGAGGACGAGAAGACCTACCTCCACCGCATCGGCCGCACCGGGCGTGCGGGGGCCAAGGGCATCGCGGTCACGCTGGTCGACTGGGACGACATCCCGCGCTGGCAGCTCATCAACAAGGCGCTCGGCCTGCAGTTCCCCGACCCGGTCGAGACGTACTCCACGTCGCCGCACCTGTACGAGGAGCTGGACATCCCGGAGGGCACCAAGGGCATCCTGCCCCGCGCCGAGCGGACCCGCGCGGGTCTGGGGGCGGAGCGGATCGAGGACCTGGGTGAGACGGGCGGCCGCGGCCACAGGTCGTCCGGGTCGCGCTCCTCGGTG
>DATCWZ010000187.1:0-6044 GCA_036566065.1 Streptomyces sp.
CGTCGCGGCGGGCAGCGGGGCGCTGCGGGACCTCGCCAACCCGGTCGGCCGCGGCGACCCCCTCGAAGCCGCCTACCTCCTGGCCTCCCAGGCGGGCCTGCCCGCCGAGGACGCGTACGACGCCGTCTCCGCCGCTGCCAGGGCTGCCATGGGGCTGCGCCCGGTCCGCATCGAGGCGGGCTTCCCGGCCGAACTCCTCGCCGTACGGGGCGAACAGCTCTCCGGCGTGCTCTCACTCGCGTACAGCAGGATCGTGATCCACCGCGGCCGTATCGTCGCCCGGACCAGTGCCGTACGCGAGTACCGCGACTCCGCCGCGACCGCGGTCGCCCTCGGCCTCCCCCACCAGGTCAGGCCCGATTCCGGGCGCCACGGCCACTCGTCCTGAGGGCGATCACACGCCCTCCGGCGTACGGTCGTGACCATGCGCATTGTCATTGCAGGCGGACACGGTCAGATCGCGCTGCGGCTGGAGCGGCTGCTCGCCGCGCGCGGTGACGAAGCGGTGGGCATCATCCGCAACCCGGACCAGGGCGACGACCTCCGGGCGGCCGGTGGCGAACCGGTGGTCCTGGACCTCGAATCCGCCACGGTCGAGGACACTGCGGAGGTCCTGCGCGGCGCCGACGCGGCGGTCTTCGCGGCCGGCGCGGGTCCGAACAGCGGCACGGAACGCAAGGACACGGTGGACCGCGGCGCGGCCGTGCTCTTCGCGGACGCCGCGGAACGCGCGGGCGTACGCCGCCTGCTGGTGATCTCCTCCATGGGCGCCGACGCCGCGCACCCCGGCGACGACGTGTTCGACGTCTATCTGCGCGCGAAGGGCGCGGCGGACGAGTACGTGCGCTCCAGGACCGCGCTGGACTGGACGATCCTGCGCCCCGGAATGCTGACGAACGACGCGGGCACGGGCCAGGTCAGGCTCTCCGTATCAACAGGCCGCGGCCCGATCCCCCGCGACGACGTGGCGGCGACACTGCTGGAGCTGCTGGACACCCCGGCATCGGCGGGCCTGACCCTGGAACTGATCTCGGGCAACGTACCGGTGACGGTCGCGGTAAAAGACATCGCAGGCAACTGACCAGCAACACCCAGCCCTGGCATATGTTCATCCTCAACGGGGCCGCGTCAAGCAAGCCAGCGCAACCGTCCGTCCTCGGCCATCCGGCAAGTCAACCGGATACCTCCGGATGAGGTCACGTGAGCGCCGTCCAGATTGCACTTCCGCCGGGGTTCGTTGCAGCTTCCCTTCTTATGCCCTGGGACATCCGCGCAATTTAGCGTGTCATGCGCCTGTTGCCCCTCCGGGGAGAGGTTGTCGTAGTTACTTCCGTCATGTCGGCCCGGCGAGTCGGAGAACGTGCTCCGCGGAGTCGGCTTCGCGTGCGTCCTGGGCGACTGCTCTGGCCGCTCCGCTGACTTTGGCGGCTTCGGCGACTCGGCGGGTCTCTTCTTCTTCTTCTGCTGCTGCTCAGCGGGCGATGCGGTGACTGTCGCGGTAGCCGTTGCCGTGGCCGTTGCCGTCATTGTGACAGTGACGGACGGAGTCGGATGGGCCGCAGCCTCTGCAGAGGATTGGCTTGCGCTCCGCCCTAGACCAATGACTGTGGCGCTTACTGCTGCCACAGTAACCACAGTGATCAGGCGTCGGGCGCGGAGACGAGATCGAGGATCGTACAGCAATGAAGTACTCCAAGACGTGAAAAAGCTCGATGAAGGCTGCGCTTACCGGCGATACCTACAACTGTCCGTCCGAGAGGGCGTCAGGAGTTCCTCCAGCAGGCTTCTTTGCGCCTTCGACCCCCTCCACGGGAGGAAGGAGTTGTGGGAACTCGAAGTGTCCGTGGGGTCGGCCCAGAAAGGCGCAGATGGAGACGCCCGCGATCAGGGCCACACCGGCGGTGCCCCACCCCTTCACGAGTACAAGCATGGGGGCGAGCAAGCCCACGGCAACGGCCACCGCACTACACCAGGCTTCTCGGCGCTCGCTCGGTACAAACGGCTGCGGCTCCCGCCAGGCGACAATCACTCCATATGCAACAACTGGCACAACGGGGGCAGTTGCTGTGATCCAAGCCCACCGCCAGTCGGCGGCGAACCAAAGAACGGCCAGCCACGCAAGCCACCCAACAAGAACCGCTAGGGCGACACCCAGTAACACCGCACAGCCAAGCGCTCCATCGTCAGATGATCTAACCGATCCCCCCATAATCCCCCCAAATGGCGTGAGCTACACAAGATCGACCCCACACCAGATACTTGATGGTACATGCACGCACATAAGCGCTCTACCCTCAAGGCGGCGAGACACCCTGGAAGAAGTACCCACAGCAACTGGTGCGCACCCGTGAACGCCGAAAGGGTCTGTGATCAGCATTGCTGCTGGTCACAGACCCTTCGGTCCTGTGGCGATTCGAACCACGGTAGGCTGAGCCGGCAGATTTACAGAGCTCCCCTTGGTATCTCTGAGCTGGTGTTTCTCCACTGGTGGGTGCTCTCGGGGCACACCTGGGGGAAGTCGTTGCCCGAGGGCTGCGCGCTCGGTGGGCGGGAAGCAAAAAAGACCTCGCCCACCTCATGCTGGCGTGGAACGATTCCGGGCATGGGGACAGACATTCACGGCTTCATCGAGTGCCGCTGGGATCGCTGGCTGGACGAGGACGATCGCGAGTGGTTCCAGGCCATCGACCTCTCGCACCTCTACAACGGCCGCGACTACGTTGCCTTCGGATCCCTGTTCGGTGTTCGCGACACCACTTCGTTCCGCCCACTCGCCGATCATCGCGGCCTCCCAGATGACGTGTCGAAAGAGATCCTCGCCGACTTCGAGCCCTGGAGTGACGAGCTGCACGGCGAGTCCTGGATCACCTGGGGAGAGCTGGCAGCCGCCAACTGGGACGAAGTCTCGAACGAGGCCGACGGCTGTGTTCACGAGTTCCGCCGGAGCTCTGACGGCGGCTGGAGGATGCACGGACGGAACTCCGGCCTCACCCGCTTTGCCGAACTCTCCGGCCTCTCCGATGCCCGGCAGCTCTATTCCGCGGGCAACGTCTTTCCCGAGAACACCGAGTGGCCGGACGGCGACCGACTCTTCCGCGTCGGTCGCCTGCGGCGGAAAGACGCCGTGCCCGACAGCGAATGGGGCGCGGTCTGGTCGGTCATGCGGACGCTGGCGAACCTGCACGGTGACGAGGGAGTCCGCCTGGTCGTCTGGTTCGACGGCTGACTCCACCAGAACTGAGCCCAGAACTGAGCCCAGTAGCCGACTGCCAAGAGGCCGGCCAATGCCGAACTGGGCCCTAGACCGATCGTGGCAGACCTGCGGTGGCAACGCTGCCACAGCGATGGTTTACAGACCGCCAGGCCACCGCCTCTGAGCTGTGATGTTTCCCTGCCATACGCCAGTAGTCCCGCAGGGGTCCACTGCGGCTCGCTGTCCCAGTTGGCGTACTTGCCGGGCAGCGTACGTGAACAGCGCGAGCGGGAGCAGGCGGCGCGGCGTGAGGAGCTGAGCGGGCCGAGGCCCGGGAGCGTGCTGAGCGGGAGCTTCGTGAACGCCGTGAACAGCAGCAGGCCGATCGTGAACACCTTGAACGCGAGGCTGCCGAACGTCGTGCTGCTGAGCGTCGTGAGCGCGAGGAGCGTGAACGCCGTGAACAATGCGAGCGCCGCCAGCGGGCCAAGCGTGAACGCGCCGCCGCGCTGCTGACGGTCGGCCCCGCCACGGAGAAGCAACCCAAGGAGCAGGCGCGGGCGACCGTGCGGGCCGCGTTCGAAGCGAGCCTGCCCGTGCGGGCCGCAGCCGAGCTGACCGGCTGGTCGATCGGCTGGGTCTCCAGCCGGTACCAGCAACTGCGCGAGCACAGCGTCGACCGGACGCTTCAAAGCGCTGCCCGGTGAAAGCCCTGGCCAAGCACCGGTGACGTCTCTCTCCGGAAGGCTCGCCATCCACCGGCAGCTCCGAGTGAGAGGTCTGCGGCCCGGCAGTCAGGACGTATTCGCCGAACTGCCCTCATCGCACCGAGGTAATGGCTCAAAAAACCGAGGCGACAAGGCTGACGACCCAGGCCCCGTAATGCTTCAAACGATGCGACGTGCGGCAGTACAACCGCGGTTTGCGCCGCCCGGCCTGATTGATGCGTGTCGTGCACCACCGGCACGGCAGTTGGCCGTAGTACCGGCCGTCTTCCCCCAGCTCAGCCCCACTCATGAACGCGCATCCTAGCCAGCCCCCACCCCTTAGACCCAGGGCCCGGCTGTCCTGCCGATCCATAAAAATGTGCGGACCCGGGCCGTCCTCCCTCGCGGAAGGAATGCATGGAACAGCACCACGCCGGGAAGCCGGACGCGACGCTGCTTCGACGAGCACTGTACGGATGGGCGTACAACCGCAACCGGTGGAACGAGGAGCCCCCGGAGGACGTGGCACAGGCTTTGAAGTGGCTGGACAAGTACCCGCTGCCGGTGTCCGCACTCGAAGACGCGGCGACTGTCCGTCTGGCGCTGGACGCCTTGGGGCTGAAGATCGACGGCAAGCCCGCAGCGCCTCGCACTGCCCGCCGCAAGCGCGCTTGCCCCAGCGACGTGCTCGGCCTGGCCGTCGAAAAGCGGTACTTCACCATGCCGGTGAACCCGCTGACGGCCGTGAAGTGGGTCGCGCCGAAGTCGGCCGAGGAAGTCGACCCGCAGAGCGTCGCGAACCCGCGCCAAGCGCGCTCTCTGCTCCAAGGAGTCCGCGAGCAAGGGCCCCGCGACGAACACCTCGAAGCGTTTTTCGGCTGCCTGTACTACGCGGCCATGCGGCGGGCGGAAGCAACGGCCCTCCGCGACTCGCAGTGCCATCTGCCCGCGACGGGCTGGGGCGCGCTGACGCTCCGCGAGGGGCCGGTACGGGCCGGTCGGAACTGGACCGACGACGGAGAGGCGCACGAGATGCGGCACCTGAAGGCGCGGGCGGCCAAGGACTCACGGCCCGTACCGATCCCGCCGCACTTCGTATGCCTGCTGCGGCAGCACATCGCCACGTACGGCGTCGCCCCGGACGGTCGGCTGTTCCGGACGAACCGCGGTGGGCTGCTCCAGGAGACCGGGTACGGCGAGGTCTGGGCGCGGGCGCGGAAAGAGGTGCTACCGAGCAGGAACACGCGTCGCTTCTCGCCCGCCGCCCGTATGACCTACGTCACGCGGGAGTCTCCTTCTGGCTCAGTTCGGGCGTGGACCCCATGGAGTGCGCGCGGCGGGCCGGCCACACCATCGCCGTCCTCTTCCGTGTCTACGCGAAGGTGCTCGCACAGACGCAGCAGCGGGCGAAGGACCGGATCGACGCAGCCCTGCGGGAGTGGAACGAGCCGGAGTGAGCCCGTCCCCCGGGGGACGGCTGGGGGACACGCCCTGATCAGGGGTGGGATTCAGGTGAGACAACGTGAGATATGGGGGTCGATCGGCCCGCTCCGCGGTCCACCGTGCCCACATGCAGAAACCCCGTCCGACCTGGTGTCTATGCAGGTCGGACGGGGTTTCACTTCGTGTGGCGGCGCGTGGATTCGAACCACGGTAGGCTGAGCCGGCAGATTTACAGTCTGCTCCCTTTGGCCACTCGGGCACACCGCCTCAAACAACGCCGGGGGCTCCCTGGGGGGCTCCTCGGCGACGTCGTAAACGATACCCGATGACCGGGGGTGCTCCGCCACCCGATTGATCAGTGCTCGGAGCGTGCGGGGGTGGCTAGGCTTTGGGCCGTACCCAACGCATACGACGCAAGGAGCCACACGTCATGGCCGACTCCAGTTTCGACATCGTCTCGAAGGTCGAGCGGCAGGAAGTCGATAACGCCCTCAACCAGGCCGCCAAGGAGGTCTCCCAGCGTTACGACTTCAAGGGCACGGGTGCTTCGATCGCCTGGTCCGGCGAAAAGATCCTGATGCAGGCGAACGGCGAGGAGCGGGTCAAGGCGGTCCTCGACATCTTCCAGTCCAAGCTGATCAAGCGCGGCATCTCGCTGAAGTCGCTGGACGCCGGTGAGCCGCAGGCTTCCGGCAAGGAGT
>DATCWZ010000186.1:0-8126 GCA_036566065.1 Streptomyces sp.
GGGCGTGGAGCCGGCGCCGGCCAGGACGTGGCCGAGGAACCGCTTGCGGGAGGCGGCGACGAGCAGGGGGCGCCCCAGGGCGCGCAGCTCGGCGATGTGCGCGACGAGCGCCAGGTCGTGGGCGGCCTCCTTGGCGAAGCCGAGCCCGGGGTCGATCACCAGCCGTTCCGGGGCGATACCGCCCTCGATCACCGCGTCCACCCGGGTCCGGAGCTCCGCGACGACTTCGGCCACGACATCGTCGTACACCGCCAGGCTGTTCATCGTCTCGCTGAAGCCGCGCCAGTGCATGACGACGAACGGCGTACCGGCCTCGGCGACGACCGGGACCATGTCCGGGTCGGCGAGGCCGCCGCTCACGTCGTTGACCAGGACCGCTCCCGCCGCGACGGCCTGCGCGGCGACACGGGCCCGCATGGTGTCCACGGAGACCGTGACGCCCTCGGACGCGAGTCCCCGCACGACCGGGATCACCCGGCGCAGCTCCTCCGACTCGTCCACCCGGCTGGCGCCGGGGCGGGTCGACTCGCCGCCGACGTCGATCAGGTCCGCGCCCTCGGCGGCCAGATCGAGGCCGTGCTTGACCGCCGCCGTGGTGTCGAACCAGCGGCCCCCGTCGGAGAAGGAATCGGGCGTCACATTGACGACGCCCATGACCCCACAACGGTCCCACTCCGGCAGGCCCTGGACCGTGCCCCGTCCGCGCAACGTACTCATACGACCAGCCTAGGGGGTGTACGGGCGGCGGGACCCGGGCTACGCGTGACGGACGCCACGCTGCTCCGCGGCCTGTTCCCGGTGGTGGACGCACGGGCGGGGCCGGCGGGCCGGAAAGGGGCGGGGCAGCGAGAGGTTGACGAAGCCCTCGGCCTGCATGGCGGCGAAACCGATCCTCGGCAGGTCGCGGCTGGTGCGGAAGACGACGAACCGCGGCTCCCAGCGCGGCTGGAACTTGGCGTTGAACTTGTACAGCGACTCGATCTGGAACCAGCGCGAAAGGAATATCAGCAGACCGCGCCAGCAGCGGAGCACCGGGCCGGCGCCCAGCCGCTCCCCCCGGGCCAGGGCGGAGCGGAACATGGCGAAGTTCAGCGAGATCCGGGTGACGGACAGCCGGGGGGCGGCCCGCAGGGAGGCGACGATCAGCAGTTCGTTCATGCCGGGGTCGGCGGACCGGTCGCGCCGCATCAGTTCGAGGGACATGCCGTCGCTCCCCCAGGGAACGAAATGGAGTACGGCCTTCAGATCGCCATACGGAGAATTCGCGGCGCCCGGTTCGGCCAGGTGGGCGGTGGCGATGACGCAGTCGCCGTCGGCGGGGTCGCCGATCCGGCCCAGCGCCATGGAGAAGCCACGCTCGGTGTCGGTGCCCCGCCAGTCCGCGGCGGCGCGGCGGATGCGTTCCAGTTCGGTGGCGCCGATGTCGCGTACGCGCCGGACGCGGGTCTCGTAGCCGTTACGTTCGATGCGTTTCACCATCTGGCGTACGTTGCGCATCGCGCGCCCGGAGAGGGAGAAACCCGCGACGTCCACCACCGCCTCGTCGCCCAGCTCCAGCGCGATGAGTCCGGTCTCGCGGGTCCACACCTCGCCGCCGGTCTCGCTGCAGCCCATCACCGCCGGTGTCCACGAGTGCGCCCGTGCCTCGTCCATGAAGCGCTCGATGGCGCCGGGCCATGCCTCCACGTCACCGATCGGGTCGCCGCTGGCGAGCATCACCCCGGACACCACCCGGTAGCAGACGGCGGCCTTGCCGCTGGGGGAGAAGACGGCGCCCTTGTCGCGGCGGAGGGCGAAGTGGCCGAGCGAGTCCCGGCCGCCGTGCTTGTCGAGCAGGGCCCGCAGCCGGGCCTCGTCGTCCTCGGTGAGGCGGGCGGCCGGGTGTTCGGGACGGAAGGCGAAGTAGATAGTGGTGACGGCGGTCAGCAGGCCGAGCGCGCCCAGGGAGTAGGCGACGGTCCAGGAGGTCACTCCCGCGTAGTCGACGGGGCCCTCGAAGCCGACCAGGCCGTACAGCACGTGCTGGAGCCGGTCGGCGATCGACGGGTTGCCGACGACCCGGCCCGGATGGACGCTGACGATGACGAGGCCCAGGGCGAGCGAACCCGCGCCGAGCAGCACGAAGTTGGCCAGCGCCCGCCACCGGCTGCGCGGGTCGGGCAGCGCGGCGAACTCGCGGCGGTGGCGCACCAGCAGCCAGCAGAGCGTCAGCGAGACGAGCGCGCCGATCAGCGAGTGCCGGTAGACGAACTGCGAGACCGCCCCGGCCGGCAGCAGGCCGACGGCGGCCCGCCAGGCCCGCCGTTTGCGCCGCTTGATGCCGTGGGCGAGCAGGAGCAGCAGGACACCCGCGCTGAGGGAGAGCGCGGCGGCGAACGGGCCGAGGGCGCCCGGCAGCACCTCGGCGAGGGTGTGCATCCGGCTGTGCCGGAAACGGGGGAAGACGCCTGCGGCGACGTCTATCAGGCCGACGGCGGTGCAGGCACTGCCGACCAGTCCCGGTACGGATTCGGGGCGCGGTCCGCGCAGGAACCGGCGGGCCCTTCCCGGAACCGAACCTGATTTATCCCCATCTGGTGTGTTGGACATCGCTTCCCGTGGCTCCGCGAGAGATTCGTCGAGTCCGCAGGCCGAAGCCACACGGACGATGTGCGCTCTCTAGGACGAGGCTTCCGCGAAGCGGGTTCATCCCCATTCCGGAAAATTCCCGCACAGAAAGCTCAAACGCCGTCATGGGTCTCACCAGCACCGCTGTTCTGGCGCTCGCCATCGCGCTGGCCGTCGTACTGTTCGCCGCCACCATCGGGTTCTGGCCGCGGCTGGCCCGCCGGGGCGCCGCCGCGGTCTCGGGCAGGATCGGCCTGCTGCTGGCGACACAGGTGGCGCTCTTCGCCGCGGTCGGCCTGCTGGCCAACGACTCGTTCCTCTTCTACGGCTCCTGGGCCGACCTGTTCGGGCGGAAGCAGGACATCGGTGTGGTCACCGACCACGCGGGCGGCAGGCCCGTGTCGGCGAGCATGGTCCGGCTCGGCACCCAGCGGCCGGACCCGCACGGCGCCGGGCGGCCCGCGGTGAGCGGACGGATCGACAAGGTCGTGGTGGCCGGGCGGCTTTCGGGGATCGAGAGCCCGGCGTACGTCTATCTGCCGCCAGAGTACTTCCAGCCCGCCTTCGCCCGGCGCAGGTTCCCGGCGGCCGTCGTCCTCACCGGCTATCCGGGCACGGCCGAGAACCTGATCAAGGGGCTGCGCTATCCGCGGACGGCCCGGGACCGGGCGAGAGCGGGCCGGGCGCAGCCGATGATCCTGGTGATGCTGCGGCCGACGGTGGCGCCGCCCCGGGACACCGAGTGCGTGGACGTCAAGGGCGGCCCGCAGACCGAGACGTTCCTGGTGAACGATCTGCCGCGGGCGGTGTCGGAGTCGTACCGGGTCGGCCGGCGGGCGCGCAACTGGGGGATCATCGGCAACTCGACCGGCGGCTACTGCGCGCTGAAGGCCGGGATGCACCACCCGGACCGGTTCGCGGCGAGCGCCGGGCTCTCCGCGTACTACCGGGCGGCGGAGGACCCGACGACGGGCGACCTCTTCCACGGCGACGCGGACGCGCGCCACCGCGCCGACCTGCTGTGGACGCTGGACCACCGCCCGCCTCCAGACACGTCGTTCCTGGTCACGACGTCCCGTCACGGGGAGGGCAACTACCGGGCCACCATGACGTTCGTCGGCCGGGTGAAGGCGCCCGCCCGGGTGTCCTCGATCGTGCTCGACAGCGGCGGGCACAACTTCAACACCTGGCGCCGGGAGATCCCGCCCGCCCTGGACTGGCTGAGCGGCAGGCTCAGCGCGGACTGAGGGCCGTCACGCTCTCCACGGCGACATCGGCCCGCGGGACGTCATGGGCGTCCGCGTCGATCGAGCGGCGCAGGGCCTCGTGCAGTCTGGCGGGGGTGAGGACGCCGAGGAAACGGCCGGTACCCTCCTCGTCGGTGACCGCGACCCAGCCCGCGTCGTGCTGGAGCATCGTGGCGAACGCCTGCTTCAGCGGGGCGCCCAGCGGAAGCCATGCCTCCATGCGGCGCGCGTGCTCGCGGACCGTGCCCTTGGCGAGCGGCCCGCCCGGACCGCCGGCCGGGATCCAGCCGTGCAGACCGCCGTCGGCGTCCAGGACGACCGCCCAGCGGGCGCCCTCGGCACGCAGGCGCCGGGTGGCATCGGCCACCGGGTCGTTCAGGTGGACGACCGGGGGCCGGTCCAGGTCGCTCTCCTCGACGGGCGTGACCGAGAGCCGCTTCAGGCCGCGGTCGGCGCCCACGAAGTCCGCGACGTACGGGGTCGCGGGGGCGCCCAGTACGGTTGCGGGGGAGTCGAACTGTTCGATGCGGCCCTGTCCGTACACCGCGATCCGGTCGCCGAGACGCACGGCCTCCTCGATGTCATGCGTGACGAACAGCACGGTTTTGCGGACCCGCGCCTGCAGTCCCAGGAATTCGTTCTGCAGCCGTTCGCGTACGACGGGGTCGACCGCGCCGAACGGTTCGTCCATCAGCAGTACGGGCGGGTCGGCCGCCAGGGCGCGCGCCACGCCCACGCGCTGGCGCTGGCCACCGGAGAGTTGCTCGGGATAGCGGTCTCCGTACACGGACGGATCGAGTCCGACGAGGCCGAGGAGTTCGGCGGCGCGCTCCCTGGCCTTTCGCCGGTTCCAGCCCAGCAGGTGGGGGACGGTCGCGGTGTTCTCCAGCACGGTCTTGTGCGGGAAAAGTCCCACCTGCTGGATCACATAGCCGATACGGCGCCGGAGTTGGACGGGATCGACGTCCGAAATGTCGTCCCCGCCGAGGAATATCCGGCCCGCGCTGGGTTCGATCAGCCGGTTCACCATTTTCATGGTGGTCGTCTTGCCGCAGCCGGAAGGCCCGACGAGCGTGACCAGTTCACCCTCGGCGACCTCGAAGGAAAGGTCGTCGACGGCGCTGGTGCCGTCCTCGTACCGCTTGGTGACGTGCTCGAAACGGATCATGGGTCCCCAGTGTGACGGGCGTTCGGCCTCGGCGATTGTCAGTGGTCGAGGATAGGGTCGCCGGATACCGGTTCGGGGCACCATGGTGAAGGCGGACGGGAGGTGGGGCGAATGGTCCGGCAGAACTGCCTGGTGACGAACGACTGGATCTGCGGGGAGTATCTGCGCTCCCGTGCCCAGGAGTTGGCCGATGCCACCGTCCAGCACATCTGGATCACCGCGGTGTCCGTGCTCATCGGTCTCGCGGTGTCCTTTCCGCTGGCGCTGCTGGCGCGCCGGGGACGGTCCTTCGCGGGGCCGGTGCTGGGTCTGACGACCGTGCTCTATTCCGTCCCTTCACTGGCGATGTTCTCGCTGCTGCTGCCGCTCTTCGGGCTGTCAGCCGCGCTCGTGGTCACCGGCCTGGTGCTCTATTCGCTGACCATTCTCGTACGCAATATTGTCGCGGGCCTCGAAGCGGTTCCGAAGGAAGCCGTGGAAGCGGCGAAGGGGATGGGATACGGGCCGGGCAGGCTGCTCTGGGAGGTCGAACTCCCGCTCGCCCTGCCCGCGGTGATGGCCGGGCTGCGTATCGCCACGGTGTCGACCGTCGCGCTCACGACCGTGGGCTCGCTCGTCGGCAAGGGCGGCCTCGGCAATCTCATCGCGGACGCGCTGCCCAGCTTCTTCAAGGCCCAGGTGCTCACCGCCTCGGTGCTGTGCGTGGTGCTCGCGGTGGCGGCGGATCTGCTGCTGCTCGGGGTGCAGCGGATGCTCACCCCCTGGACGCGAATACGGACGACGGGCGGCCGTGCGGAGCCGCGACCGGTTGTTGCCGCGGTGGAGGCGGGCTGACCCGTGGGAGTCATCGGCGACGCCTGGACCTGGCTGATCACCGGGGCCAACTGGTCGGGGGCGAGCGGGGCCACGCACCGGCTCGCCGAGCATCTGTACGTCAGCGGGGTGGCCCTCGCGGTCGCCTGCGCCATCGCCCTGCCGGTCGCCCTGTATCTGGGGCACATCGGCAAGGGGGGCGGGCTCGCGGTCAACATCTCCAATGTGGGGCGGGCGATCCCCGTCTTTGCCGTGCTGGCCCTCTTCATGGTGACGCCGCTGCGCAACTCCGGCTATCTGGCCACCATCATCGCGCTGGTGCTGTTCGCCGTGCCGCCGCTGCTGACCAACGCCTATGTCGGGATGCGGGAGGTGGACGGGTCCGTACGGGAGGCCGCCCGGGGCATGGGCATGTCCGGATGGCAGCTCTTCCTGCGGGTCGAACTGCCGCTGGCCTACCCGCTGGTCATGACGGGGCTCAGGTCGGCCGCGGTCCAGGTGGTGGCCACCGCCTCGATCGCGGCGATGGTCGGCCTGGGCGGCCTCGGCAGGATCATCACCGCCGGATTCAGTACGTACGACACGGCGCAGGTCTTCGCGGGCGCGGTGCTGGTCGCCCTGCTGGCCCTGGTGGTGGAGGGGGCGCTCGTGGTGCTGGACCGGCTGCTGTCACCCCTGCGCCGACGGGGGGCCGCGCGGACCGGGGCCGTATGAGTCCCGGAGCAGTCGCACAGGAACGACGTATCGGTCGAAGCTTTTGTCGCGGACGGAGAAGATCATGAGCAGGACCTCGCGAATTGCCGGTGCGGTCATCGGAATGGCCGTGCTGGCCGGGTCGCTCGCCGCCTGTGGCGGCGACAGCCTGGAGAGCGGTAAGAGCGGCTCCGGCGGCGGATCGGGCGCGCACGCCAAGAAGGGCTCACTGGTCGTGGGTTCGGCGTCGTTCACCGAGTCGAAGGTGCTGGCCGAGCTCTACGCCCAGATCCTGGACGACGCCGGATACAGCGCCTCGGTCACGACGGTGCAGAACCGCGAACTCTACGAACCGTCCCTGGAGAAGGGCGAGATCGACGTCGTACCCGAATACGCGGCGACGATCACCGAATTCCTCAACGCCAAGGTGAACGGCGCGAAGGCGGCCGAGAACAAGCCGGTCGCCTCACCCGATGCCGCGGCCACCGTCACCGAGCTGGAGAAGCTCGCCACCCCGCTCGGGCTGAAGGTGCTTCCGGTGGGCAAGGCGGTCGACCAGAACGCGTTCGCGGTATCCAAGGAATTCGCCGCGAAGCACAAGCTCAGCACGCTTTCCGATCTCGGCAGGTCGAAGGTCGCGGTGAAGGTCGCGGCGGGCGACGAGTGCTCGGTACGGCCGTTCTGCGCACCCGGACTGGAGAAGACGTACGGCATCGATGTCGCCGGCATCGACCCCAAGGGCGTCGGTACCCCGCAGTCCAAGCAGGCCGTGAGGGACGGCCAGGACCAGCTCGTCCTGACGACCACGACCGACGCGGTGCTGGACGGGCTGGTGTTCCTCCAGGACGACAAGAAACTCCAGAACGCCGACAACGTACTGCCGGTGCTCAATGCCAAGGACGCGGGTGCGCCGGAGATCGCCGACGCGCTCGGCAGGCTCACCGCCGTACTCACGACAGAGGACCTCGGTGAACTGAACCGCAAGGTGGACGCCGAGCGCGCCAAGCCCGTCGATGTGGCCAAGGAATATCTGCTGTCAAAGGGGCTGATCAAGAAGTAATCGGCCGGCGGAACGGGCGCTTGGGAGGGCGGCAAGGTAACCGGCGGGGAACAGATTGCCGGGTGGTCTCCCAAGTGGCCCGTACGCACGGTAAATTTCGGGCCATGCCACGTGGACGTCACCGTCATTCGCCACCCCTGCACAAAATCCTGCCGCCGTCGGTGGTGGCCGGAGCGTCGGTCGTCTGTGCCGCAGGCGCCTGGCTGCTCGCGGAACCCCTCGCCCTGCGCGGCCTGGTGGCCGCGACCGCGGCCGTGTCCCTCACCGGCGCGTATCTGATGCGCACCTGGGACCAGGCCGCCGGGCTGCGGGTCGCGGACCTGATCCGCGCCCGTGCCAATGACGAGTGGAAGGCCGAGGAGCGCGTAGCCGAGATCGAGGCCGACCTCGACGAGTCCCGCGAGCTGCGGTCCCGTCTGGAGGCGCGGCTGCGCCGCAAGCGGGTGGAGCTGGCCGGGCTGCGCGGCGAGCACGCCGCGCTGCTGCGCCGGTACGCCAACGCCGAGACGGAGCGGGCCAGCGCCCTGGAGGGCCGCAG
>DATCWZ010000549.1:0-2954 GCA_036566065.1 Streptomyces sp.
CCTGCGCAATGTGCCCGACATCCGCGATGTGCGGGTCGTACGGGGACTGCTGCAACTGCACGGTGTCACCGTCCGCCCGGGTGACGAGCCGGGTGAGCTGGTCCTGGACCCGTCGCACGTCGAGAGCGCCAACGTCGCCGACATCGACGCCCACGCGGGCTCGTCGCGCATCCCGATCCTGTTCTGCGGGCCGCTGCTGCACCGGCTGGGCCATGCCTTCATCCCTGGGCTCGGCGGCTGCGACATCGGCGGCCGGCCGATCGACTTCCACTTCGAGGTGCTGCGCCAGTTCGGCGCGACGATCGAGAAGCGGGCCGACGGGCAGTATCTGGAGGCCCCGCAGCGACTGCGTGGTACGAAGATCAGGCTGCCGTATCCGTCGGTGGGCTCCACCGAGCAGGTGCTGCTGACCGCCGTGCTCGCCGAGGGTGTCACCGAGTTGTCCAACGCGGCGGTGGAGCCGGAGATCGAGGACCTCATCTGCGTCCTGCAGAAGATGGGCGCGATGATCTCCATGAACACCGACCGGACGATCCGGATCACCGGTGTCGACCGACTCGGCGGCTATACGCACCGGGCGCTTCCGGACCGTCTTGAGGCCGCCTCCTGGGCCTCGGCGGCCCTGGCGACCGAGGGCAACATCTATGTGCGCGGCGCGCAGCAGCGCTCGATGATGACGTTCCTGAACACCTTCCGCCGGGTCGGCGGCGCGTTCGAGATCGACGACGAGGGCATCCGCTTCTGGCACCCCGGCGGCGCGCTCAACGCCATCGCGCTGGAGACGGACGTGCACCCGGGCTTCCAGACGGACTGGCAGCAGCCGCTGGTCGTGGCGCTGACGCAGGCCGCGGGGCTGTCCATCGTCCACGAGACCGTGTACGAGTCGCGGCTCGGCTTCACCTCAGCGCTCAACCAGATGGGGGCGCACATCCAGCTCTACCGCGAGTGCCTGGGCGGCTCCGACTGCCGCTTCGGCCAGCGGAACTTCCTGCACTCGGCGGTCGTGTCCGGGCCGACGAAGCTCCAGGCGGCCGATCTGGTCATCCCGGACCTCCGGGGCGGGTTCTCGTACCTGATCGCCGCGCTGGCGGCGCAGGGGACGTCCGCGGTGCATGGCATCGACCTGATCAACCGCGGCTACGAGAACTTCATGGAGAAGCTGGAGGACCTCGGCGCGAAGGCCGAACGCCCGGGCGGCGCGCTCGTCTGAGCGGCGCGCTCCGGCGTACGCGCGAAGCCGCCCGAAGGCCATTGGCGGCGCATCACCACGGTGGGTGGGCTCCGCGGGCCTGGCGTGCCGGGTGGTGGCCGTACAGGGGCTTACCGGCCAGAGTGGGCCGGGTCCCGGGCGTGCGGGGGGTCAGGGGGTCTTTGCGGGACTCTGCGGGGCCACCGGGGACGCGAAGGGCGGTCACCCACGGTGGGTGACCGCCCTTCTTGGCGCCTGAGGGCTTGCGCCCTACTTGCCCTTGGCGGCTTCCTTGAGCTTCGAGCCCGCGGAGACCTTCACGCTGAAACCGGCCGGGATGTTGATCGGCTCGCCGGTCTGCGGGTTACGAGCGGTGCGAGCGGCACGGTGGGTGCGCTCGAAGGTCAGGAAGCCAGGGATGGTGACCTTCTCGTCGCCCTTGGCGACGATCTCACCGACGGTCTCGGCGAGGGCGGCCAGAACGGCGTCGGCGTCCTTGCGGGTCACCTCGGCGCGGTCGGCCAGGGCGGCCACCAGCTCACTGCGGTTCATGTTCTTACTCCCGTGTTCTTCTTGCCTGTGAGGCGTGAGATCGAAGCCGATGCTGCCAGGGCCCTCTGACAGTCCCCGGACCCGGGTCTGATGTCAGACCCTCGCGCCCGAATACGCATCCTGCCCCCACCTGCGGCGGGAAAGCTAATCCGGAACCCCCGGGAGTCACACGAAAAGAGCCACTGGTTGGCCGTGATGACGTTCCGTCGACTTCCTGAAGCGGTCCGCAGCGGATGCGGGCCTGTGGGGCTCGCTGCCCGTCCACCCTAAAGGGGCGTTTGGGACGCCGTGACCCGCGACGCGCCGTACAAAACGGCCCGAGTGAGGTACGGCACGGTCCGCAGCGACCAGGGCGGCCGGGGCCGCTCTCACGGAGGGTGTTCGTTACGGGAGGTCCACCGGGGCCGACTCGGCGACTCCCGCCGCCCGCGCGGCGTTCCGTACCGCCCCGGCGACCGCGCCCGCGACCTTGTCGTTGAAAACCGACGGAATGATGTAGTTCGCGTTCACCTCGTTCGCGGCGACGACATCGGCGAGCGCGCCGGCCGCGGCGATCATCATCTCCGTGTTCACGGTGCGGGACTGAGCGTCCAGCAGACCCCGGAAGACACCCGGGAAGACCAGCACGTTGTTGATCTGGTTCGGGAAGTCGGAGCGTCCCGTGGCCACGACGGCCGCCGTCTCGCGCGCGATCGCGGGGTCCACCTCGGGGTCCGGGTTCGCGAGCGCGAACACGATCGCGCCGTCCGCCATCGCGGCGACGTCCTTCCCGTCCAGCACGTTCGGGGCGGAGACGCCGATGAAGACGTCCGCGCCGACGACGGCCTCCTTGAGGGTGCCGGTGATGCCCTCCGGGTTGGTGTTGTGGGCGATCCAGCACAGCGCCGACTCGGGGCGGGCCGAGACCAGGTCCTCACGGCCCGCGTGCACCACACCGTGGATGTCGGCGACGACCGCGTACTTGACTCCCGCCGCGATGAGCAGCTTCAGGATGGCCGTACCGGCCGCCCCGGCGCCGGACATGACGACCCGTACGTCGCCGATCTCCTTGCCCACCACGCGCAGCGCGTTGGTCAGCGCGGCGAGGACGACGATGGCCGTGCCGTGCTGGTCGTCGTGGAAGACGGGGATGTCCAGGGCCTCGCGCAGCCGCGCCTCGATCTCGAAGCAGCGGGGTGCGGAGATGTCCTCAAGGTTGATACCGGCGAAGCCC
>DATCWZ010000298.1:0-6466 GCA_036566065.1 Streptomyces sp.
CCCGAACGGCGCGGCCCTCCCGGCGCCGTCCGGCTCGCCCCATCCGGGGGCCGGCGCGTCGTACCACGGGTCGTCGGACCGCACCGCTGCCGCCCTGAGCCCTGCTTCCTTCTCCACCGAAACAACTCCCTTGTCCGCGAGCCTTTTCGGCCGCGTACCAAGAATGGGCAGATCGGGAAGATCCCGGGCACTTCATTCGCCTGGCTTCACCATTTCAGGTGAAGGATGCGCCGGGCGGATGTGCGGCGCGCCAGACGTACGCATAGCCGCGCGGAAAGTCGCCCACGGGGTCGGCTCCGCCTGGGGCGCGGAAGTCGCCTGGCGGGTCTCCGCAGGGCCCTCACGGGGCCGGAAATCAGGCGTCGATGCGGGAGCGGTCCAGGGTGGCCGCCGAGTTCGTGATGAATTCCTTCCGGGGGGCCACCTCGTTGCCCATCAGCAGGTCGAAGACCCGCTCCGCGGAGTCCAGGTCCCCGATGTTGATCCGCCGCAGGGTGCGGTGGCGCGGGTCCATCGTGGTCTCCGCGAGCTGATCGGCGTCCATCTCGCCGAGGCCCTTGTAGCGCTGGATGGTGTCCTTGTACCGGATGTTCTTCCGCTCCATTTCGAGCAGCCGCTGGCGCAGCTCGTTGTCGGAGTACGTGTAGATGTACTTCTCCTGGCCCTTCTTGGGCTGGACCAGCTCGATCCGGTGCAGCGGCGGTACCGCGGCGAAGACCCGCCCTGATTCGACCATCGGCCGCATGTAGCGCTGGAAGAGAGTCAGCAGCAGGATGCGGATGTGGGCTCCGTCCACGTCGGCGTCGACCAGCAGCACGATCTTTCCGTAACGCGCCGCTTCGATGTCGAAGGTCCGTCCGGACCCGGCTCCTATGACCTGGATGATCGCGCCGCACTCGGCGTTCTTCAGCATGTCGGAGACGGATGCCTTCTGGACATTGAGGATCTTGCCGCGGATCGGCAGCAGCGCCTGGAACTCGCTGTTCCGGGCCAGCTTGGCCGTACCGAGCGCCGAGTCGCCCTCGACGATGAAGAGCTCGCTGCGCTCGACGTCGTCGCTGCGGCAGTCGGCGAGCTTCGCGGGCAGCGAGGAGGACTCCAGCGCGGTCTTGCGGCGCTGCGCGTCCTTGTGCTGGCGGGCGGCGATACGGGTGCGGGCGGCGGCCACCACCTTCTCCAGCACCGCCCGCGACTGGGCCTTGGCGTCGCGCTTGGTCGAGGTCAGGAATGCCTTGAGCTCCCTGGCCACCACGTTGGAAACTATCCGGTTGGCAGCCGAGGTGCCGAGCACCTCCTTGGTCTGGCCCTCGAACTGCGGCTCGGCGAGCCGGACTGTGACGACGGCGGTCAGGCCCTCCAGGGCGTCATCCTTGACGATGTCGTCCTCGGCGACGCGCAGCAGCTTGGCGGAGCGCAGTACCTCGTTGACGGTCCTGGTCAGTGAGCGCTCGAAGCCGTTCACATGGGTGCCGCCCTTGGGGGTGGCGATGATGTTGACGAAGGACCTGACGTTGGTCTCGTATCCGGTGCCCCAGCGCAGCGCGATATCGACACCGAGTTCACGGGCGACCTCGGTCGCCGTCATGTGGCCGCGGTCGTCCAGAACGGGGACGGTCTCCTTGAAGGTGCCTGTCCCGGTCAGGCGCAGGACGTCGCAGACCGCCTTGTCCTGAGCCAGGTATTCGCAGAATTCGCTGATCCCGCCGTCGAAACGGAATGTCTCCTCCGTCTTGCCCCCGCCGCCGATGCCCCGCTCGTCGCGCACCACGAGGGTGAGATCGGGCACGAGGAAGGCGGTCTGGCGGGCCCGCTGGTACAGCGTGTCGAGGTTGAGCTCGGCGTCCTTGAGGAAGATCTGCCGGTCCGCCCAGTACCGCACCCGGGTGCCCGTGCGGGTCTTCGGAACCCGCTTGGTCTTGCGGAGTCCGTTCGCCGGGTCGAACGGGCTGTCCGGTCCCTGTTCGGTGAACATGCCGGGGACGCCCCGGCGGAAGCTGATCGAGTGGGTCGAGCCGTTGCGGTCGACCTCCACGTCGAGCCGGGCGGACAGGGCGTTCACGACCGAGGCTCCGACACCGTGCAGACCGCCCGACGCGGCGTAGGAGCCGCCGCCGAACTTCCCGCCCGCGTGGAGCTTGGTCATGACGACCTCGACGCCCGTGAGCCCGGTCTTGGGTTCGACGTCGACCGGGATGCCCCGGCCGTTGTCGCGGACCTCGACGGACGCGTCGTCGTGGAGGATGACCTCGATGGTGTCGCAGTAGCCGCCCAGGGCCTCGTCGACGGAGTTGTCGATGATCTCCCAGAGGCAGTGCATGAGACCGCGGCTGTCCGTCGACCCGATGTACATCCCTGGGCGCTTACGGACGGCCTCAAGGCCCTCCAGCACGAGAAGGTGCCGCGCGGTGTAGTTGGAACTCTCCTTGTCTGCGGCGCCGCCTGCTCCGGTCAGCAGCTCAGTGGACGTCACGGAATCGGCGGTCACGCGGTTCGCTCCTCGCTGAATTTCATTGGGGGCCCGCTGGGGTAACGGGCTGGGCCTCGGTGGCCGCTGAGAGCCTATCGAGGCCTGGTAGAGCGGTTGTGACGCCACCCATGGGGAATGCTCATGGTAGTCCAGCTTCGCATACACGTTCGATCATTCGTTGGAGTGACGTGCACATCACGTTCCCTTCGGCGCATGAACCATTTAGGCTCCGGGCACGTCCTCATGAACAAACCGGCAAGCCGGCCGGACGGACCGATCCCTACAAGCAACGCGAAACCGTAGCGCTACGCAATACGGCACATTCGCCGCCAATGGGCAGCAAACAGCCATCCCGAGAAGAAGTTTCAAGAAAAGGCCACGAGCGGGAACGTTTTCGACCTGGTTGGATGTTGTCCCTGGTACGACAGCTCGTCGAGCTAGAGAAGAGGCGACGTGACTACTGTTCTGACCCCCGCGAGCCCGCTGACCGCAGCAGACCGCTGCGACCGTTGCGGCGCGCAGGCCTATCTGCGCGTCGTCCTGATCAGCGGCGGTGAACTGCTCTTCTGCGCCCACCACGGTCGCAAGTTCGAGCCGGAACTGAAGAAGATCGCCGCGGAAATACAGGATGAGACGGACCGGCTCAACGCCGTGAAGGCCGGTGCCGCCGCAGAGGAACGCTGACACCTCACATCCACGACGAGCCAGCGGCCGGTCCCCGACCGGTCGGCGGTCGGCCACCCCTCCGAGGGGCGGCCGACCGTTCTCGTGTGCCCGGAATCACTCTCCTGAAGCCTCGCTTGCCATCCAGCGCATCGCCGTGGAGATCCTGGCGTAGACGCCTGGGCTGTCCGCGCTCCCGCAGCCATTACCCCAGGAGACCAGCCCGATGAGCCGCCCTGCGGCCACCAGCGGCCCTCCGCTGTCCCCCTGGCAGGCATCGTGCCCGCCCGCCGGATCGCCCGCGCACAGCATGGACGCGGCGTCGTAGGAGCCCCTCAGTCCGCCGGGGTAGGCGCGCGCGCAGGCGCTGTCCGGCAGTACACGCACCCGCGCGGAGTGCAGCGCCGCGGCATAGGCGCCGTATCCGGTCGTATCCCCCCAGCCGTACACGGTGGCACCGGTACCCGCGCCGTACGCCGCGTCCCCGGCCGGGGCCATCGGGATCACGCTGCTCGACGGCAGCGCCCGGGACAGGGTGAGGACCGCGAGATCACCCTTGTTCGTACGGGGCTCGTACCCCGGATTGACCCATGCCCGCCGGACCGCGATCTCCTGGCCGCCAGGGCCGCCGAGCTCGTCACGGCCTGCGATGATCCTCAGATCGGGGACGTCCTCGACGGCGGACCCGAGCACCTCCCGCCGCAGGCAGTGGGCGGCCGTGAGCACCTTGTCCCGCGCCACTGCCACCGCGCCGCAGAACTGGCCCTCGCGGGTTCCTCCGAACCGGTCACGGCTCGACAGGGCGACCGCCCAGGGGCTGTCGGCGACATGCGCCGGCCGGCCGCCGATGACGACGCTGTCCGCGGCCGCCGGAACCGGGTTCGCGAGAGGTACCACGGCCAGGGCGGCGGCCAGGGCGAGCGCCCCCTCCAGGGCGCGGGTGGCGGTACGGGGCATGGCGGCTCCTGACACCGAGGTGAACGTTGCCCACTCAGCGTCATCGCGGCCGCCCCGGTCCGCATCCGCGCACACACGTCGAGGGCCCGGCTCCCCGCCGGGATGGCGAGCATCCCCACAGGGCTCCGGGCCCTCGGTGCCGTACAGCCTGAGGTACCGTGCGGCCGGCGGCGCTTCTAGTCGAGGTAGTCGCGCAGCACCTGCGAACGCGACGGGTGGCGCAGCTTCGACATGGTCTTGGACTCGATCTGGCGGATGCGCTCACGCGTCACGCCGTAGACCTTGCCGATCTCGTCGAGCGTCTTCGGCTGGCCGTCGGTGAGACCGAAGCGCATGGAGACCACGCCCGCCTCACGCTCGGACAGCGTGTCCAGCACGGAATGCAACTGCTCCTGCAGGAGTGTGAAGCTGACCGCGTCGGCCGGAACGACCGCTTCGGAGTCCTCGATCAGGTCACCGAACTCACTGTCGCCGTCCTCACCCAGCGGGGTGTGGAGGGAGATCGGCTCACGGCCGTACTTCTGGACCTCGATGACCTTCTCGGGGGTCATGTCGAGCTCCTTGGCCAGCTCCTCCGGGGTGGGCTCACGGCCCAGGTCCTGGAGCATCTGGCGCTGCACACGGGCGAGCTTGTTGATGACCTCGACCATGTGCACCGGGATACGGATGGTGCGGGCCTGGTCGGCCATGGCGCGGGTGATCGCCTGGCGGATCCACCAGGTGGCGTACGTGGAGAACTTGTAGCCCTTGGTGTAGTCGAACTTCTCCACCGCTCGGATCAGGCCGAGGTTGCCCTCCTGGATCAGGTCCAGGAAGAGCATGCCGCGGCCGGTGTAGCGCTTGGCCAGCGAGACCACGAGACGGAGGTTCGCCTCCAGCAGGTGGTTCTTGGCACGTCGGCCGTCCTCGGCGATGATCTCCAGTTCGCGTTTGAGCTTCGGCGCGATCTTGTCGGAGTTCGCCAGCTTGTCCTCGGCGAAGAGGCCCGCCTCGATGCGCTTGGCGAGCTCGACCTCCTGCTCGGCGTTGAGGAGGGGGACCTTGCCGATCTGCTTCAGGTAGTCCTTGACGGGGTCGGCCGTGGCGCCCGCCACGGCGACCTGCTGGGCGGGCGCGTCGTCCTCGTCGTCGTCGGAGAGGACGAAGCCCTTGTTCTCGCCCTCGCTCTCCTCGTCGTCGCTCTTCGCGTTCTTGGTCTCCTCGGTCGACTCGTCGCCGTCGAGGAGTTCCTCATCGCGCTTGCCGGCCTTCTTGGCCGACGTCTTCCTGGCCGCCGCCTTCTTCGTGGCGGTCTTCTTGGCAGCCTTCTTCGCTGCCGCCTTCTTCGCGGGAGCGGTCGCGGCAGAGCCGTCGGCTTTCGCGTCCGCACTCTCGGCCGCCGGGGCGGCCTTGGCCGCGACGGTCCGTGTCACGGTCTTGGCCGCGACGGTCTTGGCGGCGGCGCGCTTGGCCGGGCTCTTCGCGGCGACGCTCTTGCGGGCGCGCTTCGGCGACTCCGCGGCACTGACCATCAGCGTCACACCCTCTTCCTCGAGGATCTGGTTGAGGCTGCGCAGAACGTTCTTCCACTGGGTTGGCGGAATCTGGTCAGCCTCGAAGGCCCGACGCACGTCGTCGCCGGCGATCTGCCCATCAGCCTTTCCCCGCTCGATGAGCGCCATCACAGACTGGGACTCGACGATCTCCTGCGGGAGCGTACGGGATGTGCTGGCCGACACGAACAACCTCTCGGAACGATGGAAACGGCTTCCGGCCCGGCCCTGGAACGAGCTGGAACCGACGACCGTCGGCTGGGGATGCCGCCGACGGCGCGGGTTTGGCCTCAGAACTGCACAGCACACTGCTCGGTTGCTGTATTCCTTCCGCGACGGTCACCTCTTTGGTCATCGCACTGCTCCGAGGAGTGTTACGCCCAATCCGCGTGGCCCGAGTCACACCTCATTCACGACGAACAGTGTCAGTAGTGACATCTACCCATAATTGTGCCGCCGGACCATTGGAATCCGGCGACACATGGTCCGCACCCCCCGGCCGTGCCGTTCTCAGTGCTCGCGGGGTGCGGGAACCACTCGTTCCACGTCGGGGTGGACGAGCAGTTGCCGCATGGCCGACTCGGCTCCGGCGGAGTCGTCCGAGGCGAGTGCCTCGACGATCCGGGCGTGGTGGCCGACCGACGATTCGGTGGGCCGGTCACAGCCCGTGACGGGACCGCCGGAGACCTGAAGGGCCGCCGCGACAATGCCCGCGAGGTGTTCGAGCATCCGGTTGCCCGCGGCCTGGATGAGCAGGGAGTGGAACTCCGCGTCCGCCCTTGAGAGGGTGATCGCGTCGCTCTGCGCCATCGCGTGGCCCATGATCTCGACCATGTCGTTGAGGCGC
>DATCWZ010000665.1:0-2960 GCA_036566065.1 Streptomyces sp.
TGGGGCGCAGGGCGCGGGCGACGAGTGCACAGGCGAGCAGGGTGGCGGCGTCGGCGCTCTCCGGTTCGGCGAGCAGCCAGTCGCGGGCCCAGTCGACGGCGGAGGAGGTCTCGGCCAGGGCCAGGACGCGGTGGCCGCGGCGGTCCCAGTCGGTGCCGGTGGCAGCCAGCAGGGAGCGGGCCCTGGTCCACCGTCCCTGGACGAACTGCCCGCGTACGCGGATGAGTTCGGCGTCGTCCAGCGCCGGGTCGAAGGGGTGGTCCGGGCGGCCGCCCCTTCGGCGCGGGCGGCCCAGGGGCGGAGGCGGAGACATCCGCGGACTTCCTTTTCGACGCGGTGTGCGAGCAGACGATCGCGCACAGCAAACCGGCAGGCAAGGCTCTCCGTCAAGGCCGTTCCGTCGTCAACTCCACCCGCTTCCAGCGAAGTTGGCCGGATCCCATACTGGTCTGAACCATTCGCGCAGCTCGGGACGCGGCGCGGCGGCTGGAAGTAGCCGGTCACGCGCCGAAGTGACGCGCGTCACACTCAGGACCCAGCCCGGTGTCTCAGCCGACCGCCCGCGCCGCCGCGCGACCCGCCGCCCGGCCCGAGAACAGGCAGCCGCCCAGGAATGTCCCCTCCAGCGAGCGGTAGCCGTGCATCCCGCCGCCGCCGAATCCCGCCGCCTCCCCTGCCGCGTACACACCGGGCAGCGGGTCGCCGCCGTCGGCCAGCACGCGGGAGGACAGGTCCGTCTCCAGCCCGCCCAGCGACTTGCGGGTGAGGATGCTGAGCCGTACGGCGATCAGCGGCCCGGCCGCCGGGTCCAGGATGCGGTGAGGCTTCGCCGTACGGATCAGCTTGTCGCCGAGATAGGCGCGGGCCCCGTGGATCGCGGTGATCTGGAGGTCCTTGGTGAAGGGGTTGGCGATCTCGCGGTCGCGTTCGGTGATCTCGCGGCGCAGGCCGTCCTCGTCGATGAGGTCATCGCCGGTCAGCGCGTTCATTCCGCGTACGAGCGCGGCAAGGTCCTTCTCGACGACGAAGTCCACGCCCTTGTCCATGAACGCCCTGACCGGTCCCGGCACGTCGGCGCGCGCCCTGCCGATGACCCCGCGGACCGACTTCCCGGTCAGGTCGGGGTTCTGCTCGGAGCCGGAGAGCGCGAACTCCTTGCCGATGATCTTCCGGTCGAGGATGAACCAGGTGTAGCCGTGGCCTGACCTCATGATGTGTTCGAGGGTGCCCAACGTGTCGAAACCCGGGAAGAGCGGGACCGGCAGCCTCTTGCCGCGGGCGTCCAGCCAGAGGGAGGAGGGGCCGGGCAGGATCCGGATGCCGTGCCGGGCCCAGATGGGGTTCCAGTTCTCGATGCCCTCGGTGTAGTGCCACATCCGGTCGCGGTTGATGTGGCGGGCGCCGGCCTTCTCGGTGATGCCGAGCATCAGCCCGTCGACATGGGCGGGGACACCGGAGAGCAGCTTGTCGGGCGGGGTGCCCAGCCGTTCGGGCCACTGGGCCCGTACGAGATCGTGGTTGCCGCCGATGCCGCCGGAGGTGACGATCACGGCCTGCGCCCTCAGTTCGAAGCTTCCGGTGACCTCGCGGCTGCTCGCGGTGCCGCGCTCGGCGCCGCTGGGTTCGAGGACCTCGCCCGAGACCGTGTCGACCGCGCCCGCCGTGCGGCCGAGGCCGGTCACCCGGTGACGGAACCTCAGTTCGACCAGGCCCTTGGCCACGCCTTCGCGCACCCGGCGCTCGAAGGGCGCGACGACGCCCGGCCCGGTCCCCCAGGTGATGTGGAAGCGGGGGACGGAGTTGCCGTGCCCTCCGGCGTCGTAGCCGCCGCGTTCGGCCCAGCCGACGACGGGGAAGAACCTGACCCCGCGCTCGCGCAGCCAGGACCTCTTCTCACCGGCCGCGAAGTCGACGTACGCCTCGGCCCACTTCCGCGGCCAGTGGTCCTCCTCGCGGTCGAAGCCCGCCGTGCCGTACCAGTCCTGGAGGGCCAGCTCGCGGCTGTCCCTGATCCGCATCCGGCGCTGTTCGGGCGAGTCGACGAGGAAGAGACCGCCGAAGGACCAGTGCGCCTGGCCGCCGATGGACTGCTCGGGCTCCTGGTCGAGCAGGATCACCGACCGGCCGGCGTCGACCAGCTCGGCGGTGGCCACCAGGCCCGCCAGGCCCGCCCCGATCACGATCACATCAGCGTCGTACGCCATGGTTCCCTCCTTGTCGGGGCGGCGCGGGCCCGCGGGGAGCCGGGTGCGGCGCGCGCACGAAGTTACTCGTGCGTCACATCTTGGGCACCGGGTACTGCGGCGTCAACAGCCCGGTCGGCGGCGCCTCGGCCGCGTACGGCCACCACGGGCGCTATCGTCGGAGCACATCACTCTCCCCCTGCCTGGCCCGAGGATGCGACCGTGTCGGTGCTGGTATTCCTGCTCGCCGTGGGCGCCGCCTGCTGCCTGGGCTTCGGTTTCGTCCTCCAGCAGGACGCGGCCCGCCGCGCCCCCATGAGCGACTTCCTCTCGCCCCGGCTGCTGCTCGATCTGATGCGGGTACGAAGCTGGCTGGCCGGAATCGGCCTGATGGTCTGCGGCATGGTGCTCGGCGCGCTGGCGCTGGGCAACGGCGAGATCTCGGTGGTCGAGCCGCTCCTGGCGACCAATCTGCTGTTCGCGCTGGCACTGTCGCGTTACCGCACCAAGCAGCCGCTGGGCCGGCAGGGCTGGAGCGGTCTCTGTCTGCTCGCGGGCGGGGTCACGGCGTTCCTGCTGGCGGGCCAGCCGCGCGGCGGCCACGCGATCACGGACCCGCTGCGGCACTGGCTGGTGATCGGCGTGGTGGCGGGGCTCGCCCTGCTGCTGACCGCGGGCGCGCGCCATGTGCGCAGCGCGGCCCCGGTGCTGCTCGGCCTGGCCGCGGGTCTGCTGTACGGACTCCAGGACGCCCTGACCAGGGTCAGCGGCGAGCGG
>DATCWZ010000547.1:0-5127 GCA_036566065.1 Streptomyces sp.
CGGGGATTCCGGGTGCCGCCGCCTTCGTACGGTGGAGACGCGCGGTCAGGCGGTGGCGCCCGCCTGCCACTGCGACCAGCTCAGGTTCCAGCCGTTGAGGCCGTTGTCGGGCGCGATCATCTTGTCCGGGGAGTTCTTCACGATGATCACATCGCCGACGATGGAGTTCTTGTAGAACCAGGCCGCCGGGGTGTTCGGGTCGTTGGCGCCCTTCGTGTCGGAGAGGCCGACGCAGCCGTGGCTGGTGTTGACGCTGCCGAAGATCGACTTGGCGCCCCAGTAGTTGCCGTGCAGGAAGGTGCCCGACGAGGACAGCCGCATGGCGTGCGGGACGTCCTTGATGTCGTACTCGCCCTTGCCGTCGTCATCGGTGAAGCCGACCGTCGCCCCGTCCATCCGGGTCTCCTTGAACTTCTCGGAGATCACCATCTGGCCGTTGTACGTCGGGTTCTCCGGGGAGCCCGCGGAGATCGGGATGGTCTTGATCGTCTTGCCGTCCTGGGTCACCGTCATCGTGTGCGCCTTGGCGTCCACGGTGGAGACCTGGTTGCGGCCGATCTTGAAGGTGACCGACTTCTGCTGGACACCGACGACCCCGTCGGCGCCCTCGACCCCGTCGAGCGCCAGCTTCAGCGTGACGGTGGAACCGCTCTGCCAGTAGTTCTCGGGGCGCAGGTCGAGCCGCTGGGAGTTGAACCAGTGGCCGACGACCGGCTGGCCGCTGCTCGACGTCACGGTGATCCCGGCCTGTACGGCCTTCTTGTTGGTGATCGCCTTGTTGAAGTTGATCGAGACGGGCATGCCGACGCCGACCGTCGAGCCGTCCTCGGGCGTGAAGTTCCCGATGAAGCTGTGCGCGGGCGAGACGGTCGTGAAGGAACTGTTCGCGTGGGCCTCGCGGTTCTTGGAGTCCGCCGCCGTCGCGTTGATCTTGTACGTGGTGGAGCGCTCGAGCTGGCCGTCGGGCTTCCAGCTCGTGCCGTCGGGCGCCAGGGTGCCCTTGACGCTGTCACCGGACGCCGTGGTCATGACGACATCGGTCAGCTTGCCCTTGGCGACGGTCACGACGGCGGCGTTGTTGATGCTCGCGTTGTCCGAGCCGTTCTTCGGCGTGATGGTTATCTGCGCCTGGGAGGTGTCCTTGGCCGCGGCCGCGTCCACCTGGGCCTGTGACGTCTTCGAGCTGTCGGCGTTCGTGCCCTTGTCACCGCCGCCGTCGCTGCAGGCCGAGAGCACCAGCACGCCGCCGAGCAGTGCAGATGCGGCCATGAGGGCCCTGCGCCGCTTGCTGTCCGTCATCACATGCTTCCCATCGTTGCGATTCCCCAAAATTCCCCGACCAGGGCCGCCGGACGGCGAGCACCCGTCAATGTTCCAAGAACAACCGGACGGGGTGGTCCGTTCCACATCCGCTGGGGATGTGGGGAACACCACTCATCGACTTTCATCGACGCCGTGAGGGCGCCGGCGGTTCCCGCGCGCGGGCCTCCGCTCCGCCTGCCCGGACAGTGCTACGGCACACGTCCGCCCCTCTGCGAAGTGCGCGACACCGTACCCGCACGGTATTACCGACAGGGCGCCTGCGTCGATGCTTTCCGGCAGTGAATCCGCGCGAAGCCGTACAAACACGGACCTCTCCGAGGTGCTCATGCGACGGTCCGCCGGGCTCCCGACCCCCCGGCTTTGTCCGATCCGGCGCTGTGTTTAGCATCACCCCACGGGGCTAACTGATGGTTGTCGCAAGGGAATCAATTCTGTGTCCATCGCTCGTCGCACACTGCTGACCGCCACCGCGGCCGGCACCGTGCTCTGTGCTCTCTGGTTCGTCCCCTCCGCCAACGCGACCGATGGGACGGCCGTGCGGAACATATCCGCGGACTCCGCCCGGAGTCACCAGGCGTCTGCCGTTCAGGAGGACGCGGCTCAGGAGGACGCGAGCACCGCCGCGTTCGCCGGTACGGAAACCGGGATCGGCACCACGCCGTATCTCATCGGCGGCACGGCGCTCCTGATGGCCGGGGCCGGATTCGTCACGCACACGGTGCACCGCTCCACCCGGCCCACCGGGGCCTGAACCCAACGAGTGCCGGTGCGCCGACTGTCGGCGTACCGGCACTCCGCCGTCAGGCCAGCGGGCCGGTCACCGGCTCCACGGCGGCGATCAGCTTTCCCTCCCGTACGAAGGCGTCGGCGGCGGCCAGGTCCGGGGCCAGGAAGCGGTCCGGCCCCGGCCCCTCGACACCGGCGGCGCGCAGCGCCTCGATGACGGCCAGCGATGCCGGAGCGGGGGTCAGCCCCTGGGCGACGCGCAGCTCGACAGCGCGCGTGGCCGCGTACAGCTCGACGGCGACGATGCGGGCGAGGTCGGCGACGGCGGTACGGAGCTTGCGCGCGGCCGACCAGCCCATCGAGACATGGTCCTCCTGCATCGCGGAGGACGGGATGGAGTCGGCCGACGCGGGGACGGCGAGCCGCTTCATCTCACTGACCAGGGCGGCCTGGGTGTACTGGGCGATCATGAGGCCCGAGTCGACACCGGGGTCGTCGGCGAGGAACGCGGGCAGGCCGTGCGAGCGGTTCTTGTCCAGCAGCCGGTCGGTGCGGCGCTCGGTGATGGAGCCGAGGTCGGCGGCGACGACCGCGAGGAAGTCCAGGACGTACGCGACGGGCGCGCCGTGGAAGTTGCCGTTGGACTCGACCCTCCCGTCGGGCAGTACGACGGGATTGTCGACGGCCGCGGCCAGCTCACGGTCCGCGACGAGCCGCGCGTGCTCCAGGGTGTCGCGGCCCGCGCCGTTGACCTGGGGCGCGCAGCGTACGGAGTAGGCGTCCTGGACGCGGGGTGCCTCGTCCTGGTGGTGGCCGGTGAGGCCGGACCCGGCGAGGACCCGGAGCATGTTGCCGGCGGAGGCGGCCTGGCCCGGGTGCGGGCGGATGGCGTGCAGTTCCGGGGCGAGGACCTTCTCCGTACCGAGCAGCGCCTCCAGGGACAGGGCGGCGGTGATGTCGGCCGAGGTGTAGAGGGTACGCAGGTCGGCGAGCGCCATGACGAGCATGCCGAGCATCCCGTCGGTGCCGTTGAGGAGGGCGAGGCCCTCCTTCTCGCGCAGCTCGACGGGCGTGATGCCGTGCGCGGCGAGCAGCTCGGCCGAGGGGCGCACGACGCCGTCGGGGCCTTCCGCCTCGCCCTCCCCCATCAGGGTCAGCGCGCAGTGGGAGAGCGGCGCCAGGTCGCCGGAGCAGCCGAGCGAGCCGTACTCGTGTACGACGGGGGTGATGCCCGCGTTGAGCAGATCGGCCATGGTCTGGGCGACCCCGGGGCGTACGCCGGTGTGGCCGGAGGCGAGCGTCTTCAGCCGCAGGAACATCAGGGCCCGGACGACCTCGCGCTCGACCCTGGGGCCCATGCCGGCGGCGTGCGAGCGCACGATGTTGCGCTGGAGCTGAGCACGCAGCTCCGGGCTGATGTGGCGGCTGGCGAGCGCGCCGAAGCCGGTGGAGACGCCGTAGACCGGCTCGGGCTTGGCGGCGAGCGCGTCGACGATCTCGCGGGCGGCGGCCAGGGCGTCCAGGGCGGCCGGGGAGAGCTCGACACGGGCGCCGTGGCGGGCCACGGCGATGACGTCTTCGGCGGTGGTACCGGACGTCCCCACCACGACTGTGTGCATATCCATATTCAGAAGCCTACGGACTGAAACCCAACATGTCACTAGTGGTCTTCGGGATGGCCCCTTACCGGGCCGGCGGGCGGTTGCCGCGCAGCCTGCGGCGGTCGTGCGGCGACTTCGGCGGGGAGTCGGCCAGCCGGAGCACCTCGCCGTCCCGCCCGGCCACCACCGGCCTGCCCGTGCGCTCCGCCTTGGCCTGGTACTGGGCCGCGTCCGCCAGCCGGAACAGCCGCCGCGCGGACTGCACCGGGCCGATCGGGTCGCCGGTCGAGGCGATTCCGCAGGCCACGCCGTCGCCGTACTCCAGATCCGCCGCCCGTACGCACAGTTCGGTGGCCACCCGGAGCACCTCGTCCGCCCCCGGTCCCACCGTGAGCAGGCAGAACTCGTCGCCGCCCAGCCGCGCGGCGAGGGCGCCGGGCAGCATCGCGCCGCACAGCGAGAGCACCGAGCCGAAACGTTCCAGCAGGCGGTCGCCCACGGCGTGGCCATGGGTGTCGTTGACCGCCTTGAGGCCGTTCAGGTCGCAGACGACCAGGCTGACCACCGCGTCCTCTGCGCGGTGGCGCTCCACCGCCTCGTCGAGCCGGATGTCGACGGCCCTGCGGTTGGCAAGGCCGGTGAGCGGGTCGGTGAAGGCCAGCTTGCGGACCTCCTCAAGACGCTCGGTCTGCGCGATGCCCGCGGCGACGACGGCGGCCAGCACGGTGGCGAAATCCGCGTCGTCCCGGTCGAACACCGGTTCCCCAGCCGGGCGTGCCACATACAGCTCGCCCCAGGCCCTCCCGTGCAGCACGATCGGCGCCACCACGCAGCAGCCGCGGCCGCGCCGCCGCAGGGCCGCGACGCGCTGGTGGCAGTACGGGCGGGCGGCCCTGGCGGGGACGCCGTCGGCCGGGTGGCCGTCGATGGTCTCGACCCAGGCGTCCGGTTCGCCGCCGCCCGCCCACCGCTCGTGCAGGAATTCGGTGATCTCCGGGAACTGGTGTACGGGGTATGCCTCCTCCTCGGGGAACTCCTCCTCCCCGTCGGCCCGCTCGCCCGCGTTCACCAGCACCCGCAGCCTGCCCCGCTCGCGCTCCCAGACGGAGAGCGCGGCGAAGCTGCCGCCCAGCGCGGTACGGGCCCCTTGGGCCGCCGCCAGCCACGCCTCGCGGGCGGAGTGGCCCGCTGCCATCGCCTGCGCGAGCGAGACCACGGCCCGCAGCCGCACATCTTCACCACCCATCGCTCCAGCTTATGTATCTTTGCGATGGTTTGATCGAATCATGGCGAGATCGCGGCCCTCGCGGCCCGGGATCTCCGTACTCACTCGCCGGGCCAGTTCGGCTTCCGCTTCTCGTTGAAGGCGGCCACGCCCTCCGCCCGGTCGCCGGAGAAGGCCACCGTCCGCCAGGCCGCGTCCTCCACGTCGAGCCCGGCCCGCAGGTCCAGCCCGTGCCCCAGCCGCAGCGCCCGC
>DATCWZ010000384.1:0-3134 GCA_036566065.1 Streptomyces sp.
CACCAAGACCCGCGGCAACGTCCGTGGTGGTGGCCGCAAGCCCTACCGCCAGAAGGGCACCGGCCGCGCCCGCCAGGGCTCGACCCGCGCGCCGCAGTTCGCCGGCGGTGGCGTCGTCCACGGCCCGCAGCCGCGTGACTACTCGCAGCGCACCCCGAAGAAGATGAAGGCCGCCGCCCTGCGCGGAGCCCTCTCCGACCGGGCGCGCCACTCCCGTATCCACGTCGTCACCGGCGTGGTCGACGGCGCGGTGTCCACGAAGGCAGCCCGGACGCTGTTCGGCAAGATCACGGAGCGCAGCAACCTGCTCCTGGTCGTCGACCGCGCCGACGAGGCCGCGTGGCTGTCCGCACGCAACCTGCCCCAGGTGCACATCCTGGAGCCGGGCCAGCTCAACACGTACGACGTGATCGTCTCCGACGACGTGGTCTTCACCCAGGCCGCTTTCGAGTCCTTCGTGTCCGGCCCCCAGACCGCCGAGACCGAAGGGAGCGACGCCTGATGAGTGAGGCGACCGTTACCAGCTCGACCACCACGAGCAAGACGTACTCGGACCCGCGTGACGTTCTCGTCAAGCCGGTCGTGTCCGAGAAGAGCTACGCGCTGCTCGACGAGAACAAGTACACGTTCATCGTCGCGCCCGGCTCCAACAAGACCCAGATCAAGCAGGCCGTGGAAGCGGTCTTCTCGGTCAAGGTCACCGGGGTCAACACGATCAACCGGCCGGGCAAGCGCAAGCGCACTCGGACCGGCTTCGGCAAGCGCGCCGACACGAAGCGCGCCATCGTGACCCTCGCCGAGGGCGACCGTATCGACATCTTCGGCGGCCCGGCCTCCTAGCGGAGGTCGAGACGTCCAGGATCCGGAAATCTTCCGAGGACTGAGAGACAATGGGTATCCGCAAGTACAAGCCGACGACCCCGGGCCGTCGTGGCTCCAGTGTCGCCGACTTTGTCGAGATCACGCGGTCCACGCCGGAGAAGTCGCTGGTCCGCCCCCTGCACAGCAAGGGCGGCCGTAACAACGCCGGTCGTGTGACCGTTCGGCACCAGGGCGGCGGCCACAAGCGCGCCTTCCGGGTGATCGACTTCCGCCGTCACGACAAGGACGGCGTGCCGGCCAAGGTCGCGCACATCGAGTACGACCCGAACCGCACCGCGCGCATCGCGCTGCTCCACTACGCGGACGGCGAGAAGCGTTACATCCTCGCCCCCCGCGGCATGGTGCAGGGCGACCGCGTCGAGAACGGTCCGGCCGCAGACATCAAGCCCGGCAACAACCTGGCGCTGCGCAACATCCCGGTCGGTACGACCCTCCACGCGGTCGAGCTGCGGCCCGGCGGTGGTGCGAAGTTCGCCCGTTCCGCGGGTGCCTCCGTGCAGCTGCTGGCGAAGGAGGGCACCATGGCCCACCTTCGTATGCCGTCGGGTGAGATCCGCCTGGTCGACGCCCGCTGCCGCGCCACGGTCGGCGAGGTCGGCAACGCCGAGCAGTCGAACATCAACTGGGGCAAGGCCGGCCGTATGCGCTGGAAGGGCGTACGCCCGACCGTCCGCGGTGTCGCGATGAACCCGGTTGACCACCCGCACGGTGGTGGTGAGGGCAAGACCTCCGGTGGACGCCACCCGGTCTCGCCGTGGGGTCAGAAGGAGGGTCGTACCCGCGCGCCGAAGAAGGCGTCGAGCAGGTACATCGTCCGCCGCCGCAAGACGAACAAGAAGCGCTAGGAGCGGGTTTAGATGCCGCGCAGTCTCAAGAAGGGGCCCTTCGTCGACGGCCACCTCGCCAAGAAGGTGGACGTCCAGAACGAAGCTGGCACCAAGAACGTCATCAAGACCTGGTCCCGTCGCTCGATGGTCACCCCGGCGATGCTGGGTCACACCATCGCGGTGCACAACGGCAAGATCCACGTCCCGGTGTTCGTCACCGAGTCGATGGTCGGCCACAAGCTCGGCGAGTTCTCGCCGACTCGCACCTTCCGCGGCCACGTCAAGGACGACCGGAAGTCGAAGCGCCGCTGACCGCGGGGTGGAAGCGACTATGACGACTCACACCGAAGGGACAACCATGGAAGCCAGGGCCCAGGCGCGGTACATCCGCGTCACGCCCATGAAGGCCCGCCGCGTGGTGGACCTCATCCGTGGCATGGACGCCACGGAGGCTCAGGCGGTCCTGCGTTTCGCCCCGCAGGCCGCGAGCGTGCCGGTTGGCAAGGTGCTGGACAGCGCCATCGCCAACGCCGCTCACAACTACGACCACACGGATGCGACCTCGCTGGTCATCAGCGAGGCGTACGTGGACGAGGGCCCGACCCTGAAGCGGTTCCGGCCGCGCGCCCAGGGCCGTGCCTACCGGATCCGTAAGCGGACCAGCCACATCACCGTGGTCGTCAGCAGCAAGGAAGGAACCCGGTAATGGGCCAGAAGGTTAACCCGCATGGGTTCCGGCTCGGCATTACCACGGACTTCAAGTCCCGTTGGTACGCCGACAAGCTGTACAAGGACTACGTCAAGGAAGACGTCGCCATTCGTCGCATGATGACGAAGGGCATGGAGCGGGCCGGCATCTCGAAGGTCGAGATCGAGCGCACCCGCGACCGCGTCCGCGTTGACATCCACACCGCCCGCCCGGGCATCGTCATCGGCCGCCGCGGCGCCGAGGCCGACCGCATCCGCGGCGAACTGGAGAAGCTGACCGGCAAGCAGGTCCAGCTGAACATCCTCGAGGTCAAGAACCCCGAGACGGACGCTCAGCTCGTGGCCCAGGCCGTCGCCGAGCAGCTCTCCTCCCGTGTCTCCTTCCGTCGTGCGATGCGCAAGAGCATGCAGAGCACGATGAAGGCGGGCGCCAAGGGCATCAAGATCCAGTGCGGTGGCCGCCTCGGCGGCGCCGAGATGTCCCGCTCGGAGTTCTACCGCGAGGGCCGCGTGCCCCTGCACACGCTCCGCGCGAACGTCGACTACGGCTTCTTCGAGGCCAAGACGACCTTCGGCCGTATCGGCGTGAAGGTCTGGATCTACAAGGGCGACGTCAAGAACATCGCCGAGGTCCGCGCCGAGAACGCCGCTGCCCGCGCCGGCAACCGTCCGTCCCGCGGCGGTGACCGTGCGCGCGGTGGCCGCGGTGGCGAGCGC
>DATCWZ010000557.1:0-5137 GCA_036566065.1 Streptomyces sp.
GCCTGGCGCTCGGAGTCGTTGAAGTACGCCGGGACGGTGATGACCGCGTCGGCGACCTTCTCGCCCAGGTAGGCCTCGGCGTCACGCTTGAGCTTCTGCAGGATGAAGGCGCTCATCTGCTGCGGGTTGAAGCTCTTGCCGTCCAGGTCGATCTTCCAGTCAGTGCCCATGTGGCGCTTGACCGAGCGGATGGTCCTGTCGACGTTGGTCACCGCCTGGCGCTTGGCGACCTCGCCGACGAGCACCTCGCCGTTCTTCGCGAAGGCGACGACGGACGGCGTGGTCCTGGCGCCTTCGGCGTTGGTGATGACGGTGGGCTCGCCGCCCTCCAGAACGCTCACGACGGAGTTAGTCGTGCCCAGGTCGATGCCGACCGCACGTGCCATTTCGATTCCTCCAACTGACTACTTGAGTGGATCTGGCTCAAGGATGCATGACGCGGGCGCCGGAGTCAAAGGACCTGAGTCACCTCGACTCAACTTAGATGCTCACACTCATCCCCACCAGAGCGTTCCGTCCCGCCCGACATCCGCCCGCCCCGCGCGCCGCACCCCCCGCCTCACCATCGCATCATGGGATCGTTCTGTTACAAAATGCAGCCAGCCGGTCAAAACCGGCACGTCTCCGATCCGGGCGGGTGGTGCGATGCGGAACGCGGTACGGACAATGGTCGAACGCCTGGCCGCGCGGCTCACGGTCAAGCGAACCCTGGACGTCCTGCTGGGCACGGTCCTGCTGGCCCTGGCCGCCCCAGCGCTCGCCCTCGGCGCCCTGGCCCTCGCCCTCACCCCGGCAGGACGCGCGGGCGGCGTACTGACACGGGACATCCGCGTCGGCCTCGGCGGCCGGCCCTTCGTACTGCGCTCCCTGCGCACCCGTACGCTCCGGCTCGACCTGCTCTCCCGGCTGCCGCACGTCGTACGGGGAGAGCTTTCCCTGGTGGGACCCACACCGCTCGCCCCGGGGGCCCCGGGTACGGAACAGCCCGGAGCGGGATACTGGCGGCAGGAACTACGACCCGGACTCACCGGACCGGCACAGGTACGCGCCCGCTCCTCAATGCCCTGGGACGAGCCCGACCTGCTGGACGCGCACTACGTGGAGCACCACGGGACGGGCCCCGACCTCGTCATCCTGGCGCAGACCGTCACTGTCGCGCTGCGCACCGCCCTCGGGGGCCTCGCGCGGCGGGCCGGGTACGGCGGCAAGGGCGGCCTGAGCGACGCAGATCACCGCCCGCCCGGCTACAGGGCGGCGGAATAAGTGGATAGTGTCAGCACAGACCCATTAAGTTACTGCTTAGTAATCACTCTTTAGTATCACTCATACCACTGGATCCCACCCTCGCAGGCCCGAGGAGCCACCACATGCAACTCGCCGCGATCATCGTGTCGCTGGTGCTGACTGTCGTCGGCGTTGCGCTCATCGCGCGAGCCGTTGCGCAGATCTACCGGTTCGTCCGCCTCGGACAGCCGGTCCCGGCAGGCAGCCGCACCGACGACCCCAAACAGCGCACGATCACCCTGGTCAGGGAGTTCCTCGGCCACACCCGGATGAACCAGTGGGGCATCGTCGGCTTCGCACACTGGTTTGTCGCGATCGGCTTCCTGACCCTTCCACCGACGCTGCTCCAGGCGTACGGACAGCTCTTCCAGGCCGACTGGACGCTGCCCCTCGTCGGCAACTGGCTGCCGTTCGAGATGTACACCGAGTTCATCGGCGCCATGACGGTCCTCGGCATCGTCACGCTGATGGCCATCCGGCTGCTGAACCTGCCCTCCCGGGCCGGCCGCAAGTCCCGCTTCGCCGGTTCCATCGCCTGGCAGGCGTACTTCGTCGAGTACGTCATCCTGATCATCGGCGCGGCGATCCTCACCCTGCGCGGTCTTGAGGGCGCGATCCATCACGTCGGGGGCTACGAGGCGGCGTACTTCGTCTCGTACCCCCTGGTGCTCGCTTTCAAGGGGCTGGCACTCGTCTCGCTCCAGAACCTCATCTACTTCGTCGCGATGATCAAGATCGGCACCTCGCTGATCTGGATGATCACGGTCGCGCTCAACACCAACATGGGTGTCGCCTGGCACCGCTTCCTCGCGTTCCCGAACATCTGGTTCAAGCGGAACGCCGACGGCGGGCCCTCGCTCGGCGCACTGCAGCCGATGGCGTCGGGCGGCAAGGAGATCGACTTCGAGGACCCGGGCGAGGACGACATCTTCGGCGTCTCCCAGGTCGAACACTTCACCTGGAAGGGCATCCTCGACTTCTCCACCTGCACCGAGTGCGGACGCTGCCAGTCGCAGTGCCCCGCCTGGAACACGGGCAAGCCCCTCTCGCCCAAGCTCCTGATCATGTCGCTGCGCGAGCACGCGCACGCCAAGGCCCCGTATCTGCTGGCCGGCGGCGGCAAAGACATGGAGGGGAACGAGAAGGCCACGCCCGAGCAGCTCAAGGACGTCCCCGCGTCCGCCCTCGCCGAGGCCGAGCGGCCCCTCATCGGCACCGCCGAGGAGAACGGCGTCATCGACCCGGACGTGCTGTGGTCCTGCACCACCTGCGGCGCGTGCGTCGAGCAGTGCCCGGTCGACATCGAGCACGTCGACCACATCCTCGACATGCGCCGCTACCAGGTGATGATCGAATCCGCGTTCCCGTCCGAGGCGGGCACGATGCTCAAGAACCTGGAGAAGAAGGGCAACCCCTGGGGGCTGGCCAAGAAACAGCGCCTTGAGTGGACCAAGGAGGTCGACTTCGAGGTCCCCATCGTCGGCAAGGACGTCGAGGACCTCACGGAGGTCGACTACCTGTACTGGGTGGGCTGCGCGGGCGCCCTGGAGGACCGGGCGAAGAAGACCACGAAGGCATTCGCCGAGCTGCTGCACATCGCGGGCGTCAAGTTCGCGATCATGGGCAGCGAGGAGAGGTGCACGGGCGACTCGGCCCGCCGCCTGGGCAACGAGCCGCTGTTCCAGCAGCTCGGCCAGGAGAACGTCGCGATGCTGAACATGGCGTTCGGCGAGGACGACGAGGACGACTCGACCAAGAAGGCGAAGGCGACGAAGAAGATCGTCGCCACCTGCCCGCACTGCTTCAACACCATTGCGAACGAGTACCCGCAGCTCGGCGGCGAGTACGAGGTCATCCACCACACGCAGCTTCTCCAGCACCTGGTGGACGAGGGCAAGCTGATCCCGGTGACGCCGGTCGAGGGTCTGATCACGTACCACGACCCGTGCTACCTGGGCCGGCACAACAAGATCTACACGCCGCCGCGCGAGATCATCGCGAGCGTCCCCGGACTGCGGAACGAGGAGATGCACCGGCACAAGGAGCGCGGCTTCTGCTGCGGCGCCGGTGGTGCCCGGATGTGGATGGAGGAGCGGATCGGCAAGCGCATCAACAACGAGCGCGTCGACGAGGCCCTCTCCCTCAACCCGGACATCGTCTCCACGGCCTGCCCGTTCTGCCTCGTCATGCTGACCGACTCGGTCAACGGCAAGAAGAACGAAGGCCAGGCCAAGGAATCCCTCAGGGTGGTCGACGTCTCGCAGTTGCTGCTGGACTCGGTGAAGGCGCCCGCCGACCCGGCCGGTGACCCGGAGCCGGTGGGCACACCGGAGCCGGAGCCGGTGAAGTAACCCGCACACACCGCCGTACGGAGCGAAGCGGCCGGATCTGCCCCTGGGAGGGCGGACCCGGCCGCTTCTGCTGACGGCCCGCGAGGTCCCCTAGGGGATGTCACAGGTGCGCAGCAAAGGCACCCTTCTTCCCCCGGCCCTCACACCCCGCTCATACGGACCAGGTACGTTCGATTCGTGGCTGGATTCAGGATCGGACGCGGCCGGGACAACCGCACACCGCAACAACAACACCCGCAGCAGCAGCAGCCGTACGGCATGCAGGCGTCACCGCCGCAGCCGTACGGAGGGCAGGCATGGACCCAGTCAGGAGGCGGCGGCCATATGAACGGCGGGCCTGGTGAGCCGGAGTACTTCGGCGACCCGTACCCGCACGCCCCGCAGCAGGACCCGTACGCCAACAACCCGGGTCACACCCAGGCGTTCAGCATCAACGACGACCCGTACACCAGCGGGAACACCTACCAGGCCGGCCGGCCCCCCGCACAGCCCGCGGGCCCGCGCCTGCCCTGGCAGCAGTTGCTGAGCGGCATCGTGCTGCGGCCGGGCCCGACGTTCTGGCAGATGCGCGACTACCCCGTCTGGGGCCCCGCGCTCATTGTGACGTTCCTCTACGGGCTGCTCGCGCTCTTCGGCTTCGACCAGGCCCGCGAAGAGGCGATCAACGCGGCGGTCTCCCAGGCCGTCCCGTATGTGGCGGTCACCGGCGTCGGCTTCGTCATCGGCGGCCTCGTGCTCGGCGCGGTCACCCACACCCTGGCCCGCCAGCTCGGCGGCACCGGCTCCTGGCAGCCGACAGTGGGCCTGTCCATGCTGATCATGTCGATCACGGACGCCCCGCGGCTGGTCTTCGCCGTGTTCCTGGGCGGCGAGAACTCCCTGGTCCAGATCATCGGCTGGCTCACCTGGCTGGCGGCCGGAGCGCTGTTCACCTCGATGGTGAGCAAGTCGCACGACCTGCCATGGCCGAAGGCGCTGGGCGCATCGGCGATCCAGTTGATCGCACTGCTCTCGATCATCAAACTGGGCACTATCTGACGGCGGTACGGCCTTACGGCACAACACGAGGGGCCCGCGACACGCCGGGCCCCTCGCCACACCCCGTACGATCCCATCCCGTCGCTACGCGTCGAGAATCTGCCCCTCACGCCGTACGACGGGCTTCTCCACGCTCCACGGGAAATTGATCCACCGGTCGGTCTTCTTCCAGACGTACTCGCATTTCACGAGCGATTGCGGCTTCTCGTAGATGACCGCGCTGCGCACCTCGGCGACATGACCGATGCAGAAGTCCCGCACCAGCTTCAGAGTCTTTCCGGTGTCCGCCACATCGTCGGCGATCAGGACCTTTTTCCGGGTGAAGTCGACCACATTGGGAACGGGCGCCAGCATGACCGGCATGTCCAGCGTCGTACCGACCCCGGTATAGAACTCCACATTCACCAGATGGATGTTCTTGCAGTCCAGCGCGTACGCCAGACCACCGGCGACGAACACCCCGC